>CAIPVD010000051.1 GCA_903868375.1 uncultured delta proteobacterium | reverse complement strand
TCATATTGTTCTTTTATTGGAGTCTTTAGGTCTTTTACTGGAGAAGGATCGTAAATAAATGGAAGCTCCGCTTCTATTCGATCTATTCCTACAAGTGTATAAAGTGCATATGCGGATGAAATATCGACGCGAGTAAGATCGGTAATGGCGTCAGAGATAAAAGATGGCCATATAAAAGTTCCAATCTTTATTCTTAACAAGAGCCCCAGGAGCCTATCCATATATATAATGGTGTGAGGTCCTACATTTTTAGAGTGAGGTATTCTGGTACTTACTGAAATGGACCCATCAAATGGCGCTATTTCAAGTGTTTTTGATAATGTAACAACGGCCCTGCCATAAGCGATATCATGATAATGACCGTCTGATGGAGGCACAATTCGAGTCCCACCGAGTTCCCACAATCGAAGTGCCATAATATCTTTTATGTCTGGATCGTCCATTCTATCTATTAATGAAGCAAATGTCCTTAGCCAAACAGTTGGCGCATGTTCAATGGCATGTATTACCTCTTCGAATCTCTCCGGCTCCGTTAACAGCAACTCTGTGCCAAGGACATTTCTTAGTGTCTTCATTGCAGTATCCACATCTGGCGCAAATCTTTCGCTGGTGGAAGGAACAACGTGTTGCAGATAGATGCCCAGATCATTGGCTCTGTCTGACAACGCCTTCATGATCTCTTCAAAACTAGCGGAAGCCATAAAGCCGTTGAAGACGACCTGTTTTTTTTGCGCCAACGAAGCCAATGTACCTCTAAAAAGGATTCTCTCCTGTGGCGAAAGCTCACCCATCCAGCTGCTAGGCATTAGATCCAGCCTATGAAGAAATTCGCCGATATCTACCTTTTGCCAAAGCATCGAATGAATATCTTTTGGTCTTAGTCCGTTTCCTCTGATAGACGAACCGATCCCTTGAAATTTCTCAATGAGGCCTATTGGTCTTCCGTCCCGAACAAGACACAATAATTCGTCGATCTCCGATGGTACAAAAAAATATGAAAGGTTATTAATGAGGCTGTCTCTTGAAGGTTGGTCCAGTGAGTCAAAACTTGCTTCGCGGGCATTTAGAGGTTGAAGGTAATCATCAAAACATTCATCCGAGCTATGTTCAGCATATGCCGTCCAAAACGCTCTTGCGATAGTTGTCAGCTTTTCTCTTGTGGATGCGTCGCTGCCTGCCGAACCTACGCCGGCAGCTTCTAATTTGCCCACGACATTTTCCCGTGGCGCGAATAGTGCGGCGCTATGATTTATATCGTCAGCTGCAAATGAATGCTGGAGTGGAGCGGTTGGCTCGCCGGAAAGCAAATAGGTTGGAACCGACGGCGCAAGTTCAGTTGCGAAGCTGGCGATGTTTGGAGTTAGCGCACCAGCCAAACCCGCAAGGGGGTTGGCGAATATAGATTGTGCCATTATTATCGGTTGACTAGCCATATTAAGGTTTTAACAATGCTTCGTTTCTTGGGAGGGCGTTTACGGGATCTGGAAATTTGGGTTTGTTAACATGCTGTCGCAATTCATCCGGCAACGCGTTCTCTTCACTAAGAAATGCAAGTGGTAAGTGTCGAGCTAAAATATCCGGTCGCTCTGGCCCGTAATTTGTAACCTTCCAATTTAGCCCCGAACCGTCTTTATTTAAAGTTCCTTCAACTTCGGTTACAGGACATAGTTTTCTTGTATTCGGGCCAAAAGTGCCAGTTGGAAAATGGCCATAGTATCTTACAAAAATACCGGTAACTGTTCCTTTCCGATCTACTTTTAAACCTACATCGGCATCATAATAATTTTGTTCCAGTTCATCGTCTGAAGGAATTGGAAGAATTGGTGAAAATGGCAAAGCTCTTTGACCGATCAATGCGCGCATCGTTTCCGTAATTGCTCTTTTATTTGGATCGACCGATCTTGATATTTCATGAATTCGCTTTGTGTCCTCCAAATATCTCGCCAGCGTCCATTTCCACATTTCAAATATTTTAAAGTTATCTAGGTTAGCTATGTCTTCATGTCTTGACTTAAGGTGATCCCTTATCTTTGTAAATGTAATTTCCGGTTTCATCGTTTCCGGATTCAAGTGGAAAGTAAGTTCCGAAAGATTAGCAAAAAGATTACACTGGCACATGCCATCAACTAATTCGTAAACATAATTAAGCGAAATGTGTGAAACGACATTGTTGAACGGAAAAAAGAATTCGCTATGACCGAGCTCAAAACCGCCATTTGCTGCTGCAAGGCGCTGGCACATTTCTGCGAGTGTTTCAATGTCGCCGGTTATAACTACTTTTTGAGTCTTGGTGGAATGATCGAACTCTTCTTTATAATAAAGAGCCGAATCATCATGAGTTGCGACCTTTATGAACCCGGGTTCAAGTTTGTCAAAGCCCCCGACTTTTGACGGCTCCAAGCTTACAGGTGCGGCGAAAAGAGGATGTTCACTCCAGGGAAGAGGGCCTTTTATGGCTATCTCTTTCGGTATCGGAGTTGCTGCAAGCTTGGAATCTCCAGCACGGTTGAAGCTTAAGCCTATGCGGAGTTCTTGGCCACTCTCTCTTTTTTCATAAGCCTCGACCGCTTTTTCCCACACCGACGGATTTGAACCATATTTTCTTGCAAGCATCTTGCGAATATCTAAAAAAACCTCCATATCTAAATGATGCCTTAATTCGTCAACGAGCGATGGTTCTTCATGTTGCAATGCTTCAAACATCACCAAGAGTGGCGCGAGCAATGTTTTATATATAAGAATATCGTCTTTCATCGCAGATTTGTCTGCCAAGATGTCACCATTTATCTCATGCATAACTCTGCCAAAATGCATGACATAAAAATATGTGAGTGAATTGAGATCTTCTTTATGGGCCGTAGCTAGAAGCTGGCGCTCGCGAATGAACGATCTGATGAACTTTGGATTTGTAGGATCAAAAAAAGAACCTTCATTCGCTTTTTTTGAAGTGAGGTCGTCGGGGAGAGCTGTTAAAAGTGAGACAAAATTTATCGAACGCCTATTTACCGCACTAAAAAGGGCGAGATATCCATTAATAGCATCTTCACGTATTTTCCCCTCGTTATCGATAATATCGTATTTGCGAATTAACTCAACAGCTTGGGTCGAATCGACCGAAGCTTCATTGTCAGCCGGTGGTTTTTTCCCAAAGCTTGGTATTAATCTTTCAGCCCATCCACGCCATCCTTGTCCCGCCATCGAATATGTTTCGGAACCTGTGAGGTCAGTGAAGGCTGACAATGGCACCTGCGGTGCAAGCTGTGTGGCGGCGTGAACAAAGCTTTCCTGATTAACAATTGCAGTGGAAAGCCCGCTTAGCCCTGTTGAAAAAGGTGTCGGAATAGATATTGGTGTGTATGCCATATGCGAAACTACATCGCATAACTAGTTGTTTTGGTCAAGGAATTTATAAGACGGAATAGCCATAACCAACCACGCTATTTAGGCCGCTGACGTCGGGCGCGATCTCGATCTCGAGGGTGATCTTTTGTCCTAGCTTAACTTTTTCGGGGCTACGAAGTGGAAGAAATCCCTGTTTCCAGTGTGTGGTTAGAGCCGTTGGTGATGTTGAGAGCGAGATATTTGCGGCAAGTGTGGTATCGAACCATCCGGCAAATCCGTTTAGCGTTCCATCTTTTAGAACTTCGAACGTCAATTTGCCCGCCGCCGTATCTTTTTTTACTTTAGAGAAGTCGATATCTACAAGCGTAAGGGGATTGGAGATTAACTCATCCGTTCTAATGATGACGCTTGGGAACCCAAGATCGATATCCGGCAGGTCGGGAAGCATATCGAAACCGCAGATGTTCTTTAACGCGGATGCCGTGAATGCCCAGTCGTTATGTTCGCATGGAGCGAAAATGACTTTCAACTTTTCGGGAATTATCTTACCGCCGTGCTTCAAAAGCCTATCTCTTGCATCGATCACCACCGGCAGGACGTTCTCGTTCAGGCCTAAGTTCCCAAAAAGTTCGGAGACGATCACATCGGCCTTCGATTTCAATTTGAGCTTGGTCGAAAGTCCCTTGTGGAATGTTATCTTCTTATCAAGCCCGTTATGTTTTGCGAGTAACTTTGCAAGATTTAGCGTACCTGGTTCCACTTCTATTGCGTGAACGTGTGCGGCCCCTGCCTTTAGTGCCAGAAAAGACAATATCCCCAGCCCGCAACCTATGTCCAGGACCACATCTCCAGGCTTTACGGTGGCATCTATTGCTTTCCGGTACGCCTCCATCCGAACTTTGTCCTTCATGAGTATCGCATGCTGGCTAATCACATTTTGCATCATATAATTTGCAGTTTACAGTTTAGAATTTCCGGTGTAAACAACTAAAACGATATGAGAGCAGAACTTATAGAAAATCCAACGTTTTTACGTTATTACGAAAAGTGGCAGAACGATCCCACTTCGGTCGTATTTGCGCCGATCTCCGAGATATTTAGGACGAACGGCATGATAGACGACGCGATAAAAATAGCCGAAGAAGGTTTAAAACATCATCCAACGCTTATCAGCGGGCATTTGGCGCTTGCAAAGGCCTATCTTGAAAAGGGCGAGAAGATACTTGCAAAGGACCATGCGATAATGGCGCTCGAAATAATACCTACCAATGCAGAGGCGAAGAAGATACTCGATGCCATATTAAGCCTAAAACAAGAAATGGCGAACATCACAACAACGGTGATCACGATGCCTAAAGAAGAATTTTCCGAAGAAGAAGAGATAACCGAAGACATGCCTCTTTCTTCCGTTAAGGTTCTGGCCAGCGAGAGCCTGGAAGAAGAGATGGAAGAATCCGTGGAAAAAGAAGAAGAACGGTCGATCTCGGACCACGAGGCATGGTACACGGTCACGATGGCAAGGATACTTGCGGCTCAAGGCCACACAGATCGAGCGAAGAAGATCTACAAGATCATCTTGGACCGCGAGCCGGCTAACGCCGAAGCGCAGAGAGAACTCGAAAACCTATAATGACGGACATAATAAACAAGGAAAAGATTCTTGAGCATGCGAAGGTCCTGGTGAACGAAGGCAAGTTCGACCGCGCCATTATAGAATACCAAAAGCTTCTCGACCTAGATCCCGACGACCTGCGAGTTAAAATAAAAATAGCCGAGCTTTACGTAAAACGCAAACAGATACAGGACGCCATTAGGCTCTATACAGAAGTTGCAAGGAGCTATTCAGGCGGCGGTTTTTATCTAAAGGCGGTCACCGTTTATAAGAGCATTCTGCGCCTTAACCCTTCGCTTATCGACGTGAACATTGCGCTCTCCGAGCTTTACGAACGGATGGGACTTGTGCAAGACGCGCTCTATCAATATCAGATCGTCGCGACTTCTTTGGAACAGAAAGGTGATACGACCGGCATGCTCGCCATCCGCGAAAAGATGTCGGAGTTAGATCCAAAGGACACTTCTCTTCGTATTAGGTTGGCGGAGACATATCAGCTTGAAGGAAATATAGATAAGTCGATCGACGTCTATGAAGAGCTCGCGAAACAATTAAAAAAATCCGGCAAGGCCGACCAGCTTGTCGAGATATATAACAAGATACTTGGCCATCGTCCGGAAAGGCACGAGTTGATCAGAGAACTCTGCCATATGTACAATAAGCGGGGCGAATGGAAAGAGGTCTTAAAGCGGATGGAAATGGCAAAGTCGTTCGTTTCCGAAGACCCGGAACTTCTTCGCATGCAGGCCGAGATATATGCGAGGCTGAACCAGATAGAAACGGCAAAGCGTACCTACCGCGAACTTGCGGAGGTCTTAAACGAACAGGGTAACCTTGAAGGCGCTCTCGCGGCATATGAAGACGTTCTTTTCTTGGGGCCAGAAGACGAGGTCGATATAGCAGAAGAAGTAGAAGCTTTGAGCGCCGGCGCTTTTCCGAAAGTGAAGGAGCATGTTGAAGAGAGGCGAAAAAGGCTGACAGATGAAGAACTGAAGCGCGTCGAAGAAGCTGCGAAGCCAGAAGGTGCGTCCAAAGAAAAAGAAGAGATATCTGTTACGTCGGCAGAAGCGCGTGGGCTGGAGAAAGAAGCCGCCGCAAGTTACGAGCTGGGTGTTATGTATAGAAAGATAGGGCTGTCCGAAGATGCGAACGCAGAATTTGTTAAGGCGCTTCGAGATTATAAAAGAATAGTGTCGTCCGGTTCATTATCCGGAAAATTGATAGACAGAATGCGCGAGCTTGAAGATATGCTTTCGAAGCCGGAAGGAAATGCGAAGGTAGAAGTTCCCCCGCCGGTAAAAAAGACAGAGCCTAAAAAGTCGAAACCGGCGAAGCAGGCAAAGCCAAAAGTAGAAGAAAAAAAAGAGCCTCCAAAGCTCGGCTCGTCGAAAAAAATATCGTTCGTTTGATTCAATATGGACTACCTAGATTTTTATGGCCTAAACCAGGAACCTTTTTCAGTGATGCCGCTGAACAAGTTCTATTATCACAGCGAACAGCACGATAGGGCGCTCGAAAAACTTCAATACGCGGTTTCCACCATGAAAGGTCTTGCGGTGCTTGTCGGCGATCTTGGAACCGGCAAGACAACGCTCGCTCGCCGCCTGCTTGAAAGCCTGCCCGAAGATGAATACGAGGCATCGCTTTTAGTTATTGTCCATTCCGATGTCGATTCCGCATGGCTTTTAAAGCGCATCGCGAGCCAGTTAGGCGTTGAAAATCCCAACGGCGAAAAGGTCGATATCTTGAGCCAGCTCTTTCAGCGGCTCGTGCAAATTGCAGATGCCGGCAAAAAGGCGGTGATATTAATAGACGAAGCGCAGATGCTAAAGAAGCCGCAGCTCATGGAAGAATTCCGTGGGCTTTTAAATCTTGAGCTGCCGGAAAAAAAGCTGCTGTCGTTCGTTTTCTTCGGGCTGCCGGAACTAGATGATTGTCTAAAATCCGACCCGCCGCTTGCGCAGCGCGTGGCGGTAAAATTTCGTTTGCAGCCGTTCATGCCGGAAACAACTCTTGCATATATCCACCACAGATTATCGCTTGCCGGCAACGACGAACCGATGTTTACAGACGACGCCTGCCTTGCAGTACACGAACATTCGAAGGGAATCCCGCGCCTAATAAATGTCATCTGCGACAACGCATTATTTGAAGGGTTCGTTAGAAAATTAAAGCATATCAATGAAGATATCGTGACCACGGTGTCGAGCGACCTGGGTGTTTAGCGAAAGATGGTGATCTTTGCGCCTCGCTTGTAAGAAATGTTCAGGGAACCGTTAAAAGCTACGTACACATCTTCTGTGTTCGCCGTTAAATTAGGAGTGAATTCAAACTCGCACGCAAGAGGTGTGAATTGAGATACGTTTGCCCGGCCTTCTATAATAGCGCCGTGATTTTTTCGAATTGTACCTACAATATTTCCGGCATCGTATAGCCCGCCATTTGCCCCCTTGACAAATAGGCCGTCGATGAAATTCAGATCAAGTGCTTTAGATCCGTCGAGCCTTAAAGGTAATCTTTTCAAGTGAGCATTAATATAGGTCATGGTCTTGACGGGTTCGCCAGGAGCGGTTCTGAAAAAGATCACGCCATGGGCATCGATATTTGGCACCGCATAGCGAGAATCATAAGGCGGCGGTATTTCGTCGGGGTTGTTAATGAATGCGATCGCACCCAAAAATTCTACTTTCGGATATGTGGATGCCAATCTGCCAAGGATAAGAGGCAGATTCCCGTTGTTTTCGAAGCATTTATAGTCAACATTACCCTGATCCACGACCGCGTCATTATAATCGGTATGGATGGAACTCGCATCTGGCGTTATGTGCATACCCTGCGAAGCAAGTCCCGCGTCGATAATAAGCGGATGTTGGTCCACCACTATATAATGTTCTGCCCTCGGAAATCCCGAAACGACACTGTCCCCATCGTACCCAAATGCTGGGTAAAGAACATATTTAGGGCCTTTTCCGGAATCATATAGCGCAGAGGTATGCTCCAGCGAAAAATCTCTAAGCCATCCTTGAGCCCTGATATAATAACAATCGGGATCAATATTCGATTGCCTATTAATGATGATCTGCTCTTGCCTAAGCACTACGGTTTGTTCTGATGCAGATGCCAGCTGTTCAACTATAGCCTTTATCTCGGGCGGAAGCGAATTCATCAAGAGAGACAGCGTTGGGCCACTTGAACCTTCCAGGCTGAATCGATCGACCCCAGTAAATCCGGCACCATCGACGCTTACAACCGGATGAAATACATCAACGCTGCCATTAACTGCCACCGGAGCAATGATCGGTGCGCCTATAAATGTTGGATTAATAACAGCCATAGCATGTACATCATCGGCAATCGTCCAAAATAGTTGCTAACTTTTTTATGGTATGTTCGTGACGGCAGGTTCGGTCCATTCCCTGCTTCTAACGAAGACAAAGCTTGGACGTCCGTCGGGGATTTTAGTAACCAATGGATGGATAAGCACCTGTATCGGTTTTAAATCGGGAAAATCTGCATCGCTTACACCGCAATCAGGAGGCATTATCGTTATCTGCGTGGCAAGCGCTATTCCAAGGCAGACGAACTCTTCTGCCGATGGCGTTCTAAATCCAAATGCGCCGCCGGTTGGGTCTGCTATGTCGTTCGTAAATATGCCTGCCGATGTCAGCACGGCCTGATCGTATGCGGTTAAGTCCGCCGTATCGGTTAGGCCCACCCTTGTGGCAGCTGCGGTATATGCTGGATAGCTGGTGGATGCCGGATCGACCGGCGAGAACTGGTAAGCCCCGGAAGCGGTTGCGGTAATTACGGAATCCCAGTGCGATGCCGGAGGATTTGCATCCCAGGCGGTTTTATCGACTTCAAATAGGTTCAGTGGCTGGCCCGCTATAAGAAGTAACACGCGGTTTCTGATAACTGCGCCAACCGCGTTGCCCGTTATGCTTTCACTCTTTAGCGAAACGTGTGAATCGACTATTTGAGCTTCGGTTACTATCTGCCCGCGTGCCTCGCCCATTAGCGCCTGTATCAAACTTTGCGGTGGAACGATCACCTTATATTTGTCCGTCTGCTCCGCGCCGTCGATACTGTATGAAACGATAGTTATGCCGGTTACGTGCGGAATTATTTTAGCGCCGCTACCGGCCGTTAGGCTTGTAAATCCATCGCGCACCTGGAGTTCTAAGTTCTGATTGTCGGCCTGGAATGTCAGCGAATGGCCGGTAAAATCCTTTATCGTTCCGCTTCCATCGTAGATAACCAGTTCGTCGCGGCCGCTTTCAACACCGCCTGTCGCTATCGAATAAGTAGCCGTGGCTTCAATAGCTGGAGTGGTGGTTGCGGGTGAAGAACCGCCGCTGTCGCCGTTGCCTGGATATAGCCCCATGGTTAGCGCGTTCTCTAATGTGCCGCAAGACGATACAAATGCCGACAACGCCAAAAAGAGGACGATGCGTATTGCTTTCTTTCCTTGACCCATTGCGCCATTATGGCATAAATTGTGGCCCTATACTATTATGAAATACACATCCATTAAGGGAATGTCGGACATCATGCCACCCGCAAGCGCGGCGTGGCGGAAACTCGAGAATACGGCTCTCACGGTTTTCGGTTCTTACGGTTACAAAGAAGTCCGAACGCCAATGCTAGAAAAGACGGAACTTTTCATTCGCAGCATCGGCAGCGATACGGCGGTCGTCGAAAAGGAGATGTATTCGTTCAAGGACCAGTCGGACGACATGCTTTCTCTTCGACCGGAAGGAACCGCATCTACCGTTCGTGCATATATAGAATCCGGCGCGTATCAGGCGGAAGCGGTCGCAAAATATATCTATATCGGCCCGATGTTTAGGCGCGAACGCCCGCAAAAGGGGCGCTATCGCCAGTTCCATCAGATAGGCGTCGAGGCTTTGGGCATCGCAAGCCCTCTTATCGACGCGGAACAGATCGCCATGTGCGACCACTTCTTCAAGGAATTGGGGCTCAAAGATTATTCGATCGAGATAAATTCGCTTGGCTGCAAGGAATGCCGGCCAGGGTACAATAAGATATTCGGCGATTTCTTAACGAGCAAAAAGGTGCACCTTTGCGGCGATTGCCTGCGACGGATAGAGAAGAACCCGCTTCGCGCCTTGGATTGCAAGAACCCGGCCTGCATCGAAGCAATGAAAGACGCACCGCTGATCGGCGAGTATCTGTGCGGCGATTGCAAGGCTCATATGAGTGAGGTGCAGAAATATCTGAAGGAACTTGGGACTAAATTTGTCGTTAATCAGCGGATCGTACGAGGCCTTGACTACTACGTTCGCACCGCATTTGAATTCATCACCACAAAGCTTGGGAGCCAGAACGCGTTCGGTGCCGGCGGACGTTACGACGGCCTGGTGAAGGAGCTAGGTGGCCCCGATGTTTCGGGCGTTGGATTTGCGCTAGGTGTTGAGCGGATATTGCTCCTAATGGAAGAGGGCGGACTGCAGCTAAAAGAGAAAGAGGCCCTGGTATTTTTTGCGCTGATGGGAGAACCTGCAAGGGAGAGGCTTGTCCCGATAATAGATAAACTTAGGCAGGACGGAGTTTATGTCGAGCTCGATTACGACAATCATTCTTTAAAATCGCAGATGCGGCGCGCAGACAAACTTTTCGCCCATACGGTAGTAATTATTGGCGACGAAGAGATAAAGAAGGGCGTGGCGATAGTTCGGAACATGCATACTAAGGAGCAGGAAGAAGTGAAATTCGACGACCTCGTAAGGCATTTTGTGAGGGTGGATTAACATTAAACTTATGCTAAAAAGAACACATACATGTGGCGAACCGAAGAGCGAACTTATCGGTAAAGAAATAATCCTTAACGGCTGGTGCGGAAGCGTTCGCGATCACGGAGGCCTTGTCTTTGTCAATCTTCGCGACAGATATGGCGTAACTCAAACCGTTATCGATCCGAAAGAAACGCCGAACCTTATCGAATCGGCGAAGAGCCTGCGGAGCGAAGATGTGATAGCGGTAAAGGGCTCTCTTCGCTCACGTCCAGAGGGCCAGTTAAATAAGAATATGCCGACGGGCGAGGTTGAACTGCTGGTCAAAGAACTTGTGATATTAAATCGCGCCAATACTCCGCCATTCGAAATAGAAGACGACACGAACGCGTCGGAAGAACTTCGCCTTAAATATCGTTACCTGGACCTTCGCAGGCCGGCGTTACAAAAAATACTCATGCTTCGCCATAAGGCGGCGAATATCACGCGTAATTATTTGAGCGACCACAATTTTCTGGAAATAGAAACGCCGATTCTTACCAAGAGTACACCGGAAGGGGCGCGCGATTATCTCGTTCCTTCGCGCATATCGAAAGGGCACTTCTACGCACTGCCGCAGTCGCCGCAGCTTTTCAAGCAACTGCTAATGGTGGCCGGTTTCGACCGCTATTTTCAGATCGTGAAATGCTTTCGCGACGAAGACCTGCGCGCCGACCGCCAGCCGGAATTCACGCAGATAGATTGCGAGATGAGTTTCATCGACCGTGAAGACATCTATAATATAATGGAAGGGCTTATCGTTCTCCTCTGGAAAGAATGCAAAGGCGTGGAGCTTAAACGTCCGTTTGAGAGGCTTGCATATAAAGATGCCGTTGCGCGCTTTGGAAGCGACCGCCCGGATAGGCGCATCCCGTGGGAATTGCAAGATGTAACGACGATATTCAAAGGTTCAGGATTCAAGGCGTTCGCATCGGTGGTCGAAAGCGGCAGCATAATCAAGGCGATCAATATAAAGAACCACGCCGATAAATTTTCGCGCAAGGATTTGGATACCGCTGGCGAATTTGTAAAGGCGTACGGTGCAAAGGGCGTTGCATCTCTCAAAGGTATAGATAAATTCCTGGGCGATGCAGAGAAGCAGGCGCTAAAGAGCGAGTTAAAGATCGAAGAGAACGATATTGTCCTTTTGGTCGGCGATAAACCGAAGGTCGTGAACGATTCGCTTGGCGCGCTTCGTGTCGACCTTGGCAAAAAGTTCAAGTCGTTCGATGTGAACAAGATAGATCTTTTGTGGGTGACCGATTTCCCGCTGATGGAATTCGACGAAAAAGATCAGCGCCATGTGTCACTTCACCATCCGTTCACTGCGCCAAATCCGGAAGACCTGCATTTCATGGATACCGACGCCACAAAGGCGAGGGCGCTGGCTTACGATCTTGTGATGAACGGAAGTGAACTTGGCGGAGGAAGCATTCGTATCCACGACCGTGCCATACAGCAAAAGGTTTTCGATCTATTGAAAATTACCCGCGAAGAGGCAAAAAAGCGTTTTGGTTTCTTGTTAGAGGCGCTTGAGTTCGGCGCACCACCACACGGCGGCATTGCGTTTGGCCTCGATAGAATAATCATGATGCTAGCAGGAACCGATTCCATCCGCGACGTCATCGCATTTCCAAAAACAACGAGCGCATCAGACTTAATGTCCGATGCGCCCAGTGATGTCGATCCAGCTCAATTAAAAGAGCTGGGAATTAAGATCTAAGGTGCTATTTATGCAGCGACCTTAGAATATCTTCCTGAACAATCTGATAAGTTTCGTTGGCAAGGCGGCCGGTCGTTTCGCTTTCGTGCATTATTTGGTCCCCTTCGTCGCCGGCAAGATTTATTTGCTCTCTTGCATGGGCCCCATCCATTTCGTTTCTCTCGATTAAAACCTCTTTGCCATCGCCGTTCTTATCGAACAGATGCACCGTTATGTCGTTCATTATTATCGTGCCGCGCAGGTTGTTTGTCACTTCTTCTCTTGTGGGTAACGGTTCTATCCGGTTCTTCGTTACAAAAAGATGATGAATGCTTCCATTTATTTCGATGGGCCGCGTATGATTTGCCACATTTTCAGGGCCGATCATTATCTGATAGTTCCCAAAATTGCCGCTTACATTAAAGATCATCACTTCTTTCGGTTTAAGCTTATGCAATGACCGACTTTGCCTCATCAACATGTTTAAAAATCTAGCATGCCTCATAGTCATTCTCCTTTTTATAAACCCGACAGGGGATGAAAAAGCAATCATTGTGCCAAAAATGGAGAATGAATCTTAATTTTAACTAGTTGTATTTAAAGGTTATTTTGTGAAAAAGATTACAAGACGCCTCTCAAAAACGTCATAAAACCAGCTTTTTAGTCAATAAAATGGCACTTATTTTGCCGGAAAGATCTTTTTGGTCGGGCCGTACTGACGAATAAAACGGCCGCTTCTGGCGTCTGAACTCTGATGAGTTTGCCTGAATTCATCTAATATTCTGTATTCATCTGCGCATTTCATGCAGAGCCAGCGGACTTCGACGAACTTATTGTTGTGGCGGTAGTATTCAACATCGGAGGTGTATTTATGACAATATTCGCAATCGGTGCGAACCTGATTTTCTTCGAACTTTTTTGCCTCTTTTTGCGGAGAAATGCTCTTAACGGGCTTCGGTTCTTCTTTTTTGGGCTCTGCCGATTTTTTGAGCCCCGCTTTCATCAAGGCATTTTTAAGCTGGTCCATATCAGGCGCCCTTCTTAAGATAAATGCCCTGCGATGTCAAGGAGGCGAAATTCTTGTCCCGTCATTAGATCAGATCGCTTGCCGTTGTTTGCGCTTAATGTGCTTAAAGATGGTAGTGTAACATACGCCGACCGCGATAAAGAAGAGGCTTTGGAAGAAATAAAAACGATCCGGCAAGACTTTTGGGTACGAGAGCCGGAAGGCTTCGAAGGCCGTTGGGAACAAAAGAAGTATTCCCCAGAAGATAGCGATGGAGCGGCAGCCGCGAATAAATCCTTCATCGTTCCATAGTTCTTTTGGCAGCCCTTCCCGAGCATACTGCAAAGTGAAAGGATTTCCAGTCAGTATAGTAAACCAGATGATGCCGACTAAAAAGCCGTTCGCTATAATTCCCATGTGCATGGCTAGCCATATCCAATTAAAGCCGTAGAAAGATATAACGCAGAAAAGGAAAAATCCTACCGTGGCGACCTGTAAAATAAAGCCCTTTAGCAGCGTCTTGAATCCGAATACAACGGATGCAATAAAACATATCAAAACAGCTTGTCGCAACTGATCCCAACTATTTGTTGGAAGAAAAAGGAACAGCATCCACGGCAGGAAGCCAAAGATGAACTTTACCATCTCTATCAATTCATCGATCATTTCAGGATAGACAACTAGGGAAGAAAACTTGTCCGGTCAAGGATAAAAGTATCAAACCAGGTTACTGGAATATCGTGCTTCGGTGGAGCTATATTTGATGGCAGGCGATTATTGCGTGGGTTGATAAGTTGTGATATTTTGGCCGACATGCAAAAACAACTTCGCCTTATATTTTTTCTTGTTCTTGCCAGCATATGCGGATGCGGAGGATGCGGATCCAGCGGAACATCCCCTCAAGCGATCATCTTTTCCGACGTCCACTTCGATCCATTTTACGATACGTCGCTCTTTCAGGCGCTGAACGCCGCAGATCATACAAAATGGGCGGACATCTTTGCAACATCCACCGTAGCCACACCTTCGTTATGGGGTAGCGATAGCAACTATCCGCTCCTTCTTCTTGCGCTTTCGAGCGTGAAAGAGCGCGGAGCAACGAGTACTGTCGCCATTTTTGCCGGTGATATGCTATCACACCATTTCGACACGACGTTCTATTCACTATATGGCAGCACCGATTATGACGCCATGAAGGCGTTCGCATACAAGACGGCCGCGTTCTTTGCGGAAGAGGTAAGGTCCTATCTTGGAAATATTCCGGTCATGTTCGTGCTTGGCAACAACGACGAATACGAAGGCGACTTCAAGCTCGAACCGAACAGCCAGTTTCTTTCCGACACGGCAGAGATCTTCTACACCGATCTTTTAAATGGCACATCCGATCATCAGTCGTTTATTAACACCTACGAAGCCGGCGGATACTATTCTGCAGAACCGCTTAGCGGCTTGGAGGTGATAGGTCTTAACACGGTCTTCTTTTCGCCGAAGGCAGCGAGCGACGTTGGAGGGGCTGTAGTGGCTGAGCTTAGCTGGCTTGATTCAACCCTTGCCGCAGCGCAAGCCGCCGGCAAAAAGGTCTGGCTTTTGATGCATATACCGCCTGGCGCAAATATACATTCTACAAAGGATAAACTGGACGACACGGGTCATCTTTCCGATGCCATTATGATGTGGGAACCCGATTATCAGGCAAGCTTTCTGCAGATAGTTTCAAGATATCCGAACATCGTTACGTTTGCCATTGGCGGGCACACTCATATGGACGAATACCGGCTCCCTTCTGACGCGCTTTTAATATCGCCGTCCATAAGCCCGGTCGATGGCAACGATCCCGCGTTCAAATTGATCACATTCTCTTCTTACGCTTTTACACCGATCAACTATTCCTCGCTGAACTACGATCTTGAAAATATGCCCGGACAGTTCAACAGCTATTACACTTTTTCTAATGTGTATCTTGTACAAGGGCTGCTAAACGATACCCTTACCGAACTTTTTCCAAAGCTCGAAACTCGCGGCAACCAACAAGCGCTTTACCGAAAATATTATTATTCCGGACACGACTCTGCCAGCCCGATCACCAACGCCAACTGGAAGGTCTATTGGTGCGGCATCGGAAATATGGCAAAGCAAGACGTTATCGATTGCGTAAATTCCCACTAAAGTTACAAGAGCCATCGTTGAACTAATTGGGTTCAGACGGTCATCCTGCGCTTTTTGGATGATAATTCTCGTATTATATCAACAAGTTATGTGTTAGCAACTTTGGATGTATGGCTAACCGATAATATTGATATATGGCAAATCCTATAAGGATAGATAAAGAAACCCGAACTTATTTAAAAGAAGTGGCTGGTTATGACTATGTTTATGCTGTGCCTGGATATGCAAATGATGGCATTGTAGGATTTATAAATGGTGATGGTCATGTTGATCTGTTCTATAAACAAGAAGATGGGTCATTTCTAGTTTACCATCAATCATTTGGAGTTATAAACAGTAGACATTTTTCTGCAACGAAACGATTTTCAGATTTCTTTCACCATGTAGATAGTGAACACGACTTTCAAACTCTAGGTTTGGATAAAAAGAAGTTAATGGAATTTAAAGTATTTTATAAATCACTTTCTCCGGCCTTAAAAGAGTTCATGAAGGGTTGTTACACAGCTCCCATTATATCGAACACAGCAGAGGCCTTTCTTGACATAGGACTTGTCGCCTTTTACGGAGCGGGAATGTGTGAGAATGCCGTATATCATGAAAGTGCTCATGTTCTGACCCATCAATTAGAAAAATTAAATTCTCCATTCATAAAAAAGTGGCAGGATTTATTTAACCAGGGCAAAAATGCACTTCCAGAGGATCCAAATCTTTTGGAGAAATATGGTTTTATTTCAATGCATGCAGCATTTACAAATATTCAGGAAGACATAAGTGAAATGGTTGGTAAATGCTATCACGATCCTGCGTATGTAAGATCTAAAATAGAAAACCCACTTATTAAACATAAAGTACAGCTCCTATTTGAATATGGATACATTAGAGAAGATCAGTACCAATATCTGATAGGAATAACAAATGAGCTCCCAAAGACTTATGATAATCATTGTAACCCAAAATAAGCTTCTCCCGTAACTATTTACCTTTGAACGTTCAACCATGCCTTTCCCCTATCAAGAAGCACCGTCGAACCTATTGGGTTTTAGAAGGTGCTTCAGGGTTGAAAATTAATTCCTACAAGATTTTGAGCAGATAGATACTTGAAAAATGTGGCATAATTTTTTGATGAACAAAACCGGCGATCAGCGCTCCCTGCGGGGTTCGAACCCGCGATCTTAGCCTTGAGAGGGCTATGTCCTAGACCGCTAGACGAAGGGAGCGCTTATCGCCGGTTAAGGTGATATAGAATTATTTTCAATCTATCAAAGAATCAGACCCCTTGAGAGGGCTACTCCTCCGAACAGCTCCTGGACGTCGCCATTCTACGGAGCCAACTCGGCGGGCTGACGTTCGGTCGCTGGGCCGCTCCCTCACTTTTCAGTCACTGGCTGCGCCCGCCTCGCCTGGCACTCACTAGGTCGTTCGTGCCAGCCTAGACCGCTAGACGAAGGGAGCCTTACAAAAACTGCCAGCCTACTAACAAAGAGCCTCTAAAAAGGCTACTAGAAAATTATTCGCAACTTTTCAGTTGCCTTGCCGATATAGAATCTATAAGTGTCGAATAAGGAGGGTCGTTTAATCATGGGTCTGCCGATAGCAACCATAGGATCTACATTTGCGCCAACCGCTTTAAGTGCAGGAGTGGCAATTCCGACGTTTTCTACGCCGACGCAGGCTATTCTCGATTCAACGGCCTATTTGTCCGCTCACGTTTCACTCGATCATCTCATTGCTGCAGATATGCAGAAAGCTTCCCTCTGCCAATTTAGTTTTGCCGCCGATCGGTCTTCTTCGGCATCGAACACGGCTATAACAATTAAAGATACTACTCCAGCGGTGTCTGTGCCAAGTCATATGAATGTAGGTTGGTTTATTTTGAACCCCAAAGACAGGGCTCGTGTGGAAAAAATAGAAGCGGGCAATAGAGCGGCTGTGGATCTACTTATTCTCGATATGTTTTTGGGGGAGAGAAGCGCCTGCCGTGCCATTAAGATGGTAAATATAAGCTGGCTTTTGACAAGGCCTTCCGACGATGCCGATGCAGCATATGTTTTAGGGCGCCTTGCGGATATCGGGCATAAAGGTTCAAAGTCTGCCATCTTGGGAAGAAGCGTGAGAGATCTTTGTCTTGTAGCAAAATTTAGCGCCTGTGCGGCAATGCATCTAATGACAGACGAAGATCTAAGAAGAGAAATGCCAGACGCTGGCGTTCTGCAAAAGATGGTGCAATGGCTTGATGTGTCTAAGTTCAAGGAATATGCGGTTTGTAGAAATATAAATATGGCAAGAAACGCTCTAAGGGTTTTAATTGAAGCGGCAAGACAGGGAAATGTCGGCGCAAAACTTATTTTAATATCTTTTATAAATGTTGGTGATGACAATCGTAGCGGCTGCTGCTTGATAAGAAGGGGCGTGAACGTAATTCCGATCAGCGACACAATTGAAGAACTGATTCGATCGGTAAATGGGCAATCTAAATTTTTAAATGAAGTTCGTGCGGCTCTTTATGCAAGATTGGTTCCGGATACAAATGAATTTGCCGCGTTTCCGAAAATCAACAGAATGATGGCTATCTCCGATAAAATGCAGGAATTGTACAATTCTATTTGCGTGTCACAAACCCCTAAAGCTGAAGCAGAAGAACTGGGAATGTTTGCTTATAGCAGTAAGGAGCCAGAGGTTAGAGAACTGGCGTTCGAGGCCTTGGCTTTTGCCGTGACCTATTCTTTGAAAGAACTTGCTAGCAATAACGATGATGGCGGCTTGAATGTAACGCGAATTGTAGAGGTATTGAAGGTGATAGCGGGTCTTGCAATAAAGGTCAACCGAGCAAGGAGCTACATAGATTCCTTTGAACTTAATGTCCTCTACGGCCATTCGGCAGATCTGCAAGTTAAGATAATGGAAGCGCTGAAGAACATTGTGGTCGACAATGAAACAGAACTATTTCTCGACGAATAGGTACTGGCAATTAAGTAGCGGAAACAAAAAACCCGCCATCAGTTACCTGACGCGGGTTTTTTATTGAACTAGGTCAACAAAATTACTCGGCCTTCTTTGCCTTCTTTGCCTTTTTGGCCTTCTTCTCTGCCTTCTTGTCTGCCTTTACTTCCTTCTTAGGCTCTACCTTCTTGACCTCTGTTGTCTTTACTTCTTCCTTCTTTGGCTCAACCTTCTTAACGTCGCCGTTCTTTGCTGTTTCAGTCGTCTTCACATCGACCTTCTTGTCTGTCTTTGTGACTTCGGCCTTAGGCTCTTCCTTCTTCGCTAAGTTTGTTGGGTTTGTGTTCGTGGTTGTGCTTGTAGCTGCTGTTGTGTTCGTGTTCGTTGCCTTTGTGGCTGCGAACGTGGAGAACGACAATCCCATAGCTACTGCTGCTACCAACGCGATTGTTAGAATCTTTTTCATTGTGTGTTTCACCCCCTTTCGTAATTAGATTTGCGCCATTCTATAGCAATATTGATGCCAAAAAGTCAAATGTTATTTTGCCTTTAATTTCAATTAGTTAGTTTTTGAGCGGACAAGGCTTTTTTAACGAATGTTGACGTTTAGGTGAAAAGTTAACGTTTTGGTGCATTTCTTTTCACTTGAAAGAATAGCCAATTTCACCTAATTTGGTCCCCAATGTTTGCATCTGTTATCATTAATAATAGGGCGGCCGAAGGAGTTAGGGCTGGGTACCCTTGGATCTCCGAGAATGATGTGGTGGGTAGAACACCCACCCTTCCGGGCATTGTTGGGCTTATAGATAAGCGGCGAAAGAAGGTGGGCAATGCGTTTTGTTCGCCAGGCTCAAAATATTTTTTACGGGCCTTTTCTCTAGGCGAAGAAAATATCGGCGAGGCTTTCTGGCGAAACAAGATAGTTAAGTCGTTTCAAAGGCGAGCGGCATTGGCAAAGGTAACGAACGCATATCGCGTTGTATATTCGGAGAGTGACGGCCTTTCATCTATTATAATAGATAAGTACAACGATATTTGGGCGCTGCAGATAACCTCCAGCGGAGCGGAAACGGTCAAGGGCCAACTTGTAAAAATAATTGTTGAAGAGTTTGATCCGGCGGCGATCATTGA
>CAIPVD010000050.1 GCA_903868375.1 uncultured delta proteobacterium | reverse complement strand
TTCCCAGAACAATCTGCAAGCAGCGAATTGCGAGTTCCGAGCCGAGGGAGACTTCCCGTGTTCGGTTTAAAATTCAATCTGATACAAAATCTGCGAAGCGAACATCTGCCGGCTACCTACACCCGTACCACCGTTGCCTTTAAAAGCATCTGGTCACTGCTTCACTTGGGTTCAAAGAAGAGGTTTGTTTCGACGGCGTAGGGCTTGGCGGTTGAATCTACCGTAATGCTATCGGTGATAAGATTGCCACTGGCATTGGCAAATTCGATGTCGTAAAGCGGGTTGCCCGCAAGCGTAGATGCCCGGTCCGGCATCCAGATGGAAAGCGAATATTTGCCTTCGGCTACCAAATTCGGCAGCCCGATATTCTCTTCAACCGTAACCGAACTGCCGGCTGCCCAGAGGCTTGGTACAACGTCCAGCTTGACGATATAAGAACTACTTCCTTCGAGAAGCAGATAGACATCTCTTGGATCATAGAGCGGCGCGAATCCGTCATTTTTAATTGCCAGCTTAACGTGCAGCACATCGCCTGGCTTCACGTGATCGTTGAACCATGCGTCTGTCAGAGAAAAGCGGTATCCGAGCCGGCTTTTTATCTCGTCAAGGCAACCTTGCGCCTGCCAGTTTGCTAAAACATCGGGCGAATACGAACCGCTCAAGAAAGAATAATGCAGCTGGTTCAGTTCGGCAAGCGCCGTGGTGCAATCGCTCCTCGGAGGATTTACCGCGCAGGTTTCGCCTCCAACTGGAAGCAAGAGGCCGTCTTTTGCAACGTAATCCTTCCAAACATCTATGGCTTCATGCGGATAAGTTCCTTCATCGGTGTCGCTCGCAAGAAAGCAATCGTTGTGGTGGCCGATACGGTCGCCGCTACCTCCCAGCGAAACATAAGAATCCTTAAACATCGGCGTTCTAACCTGAATATCGCGCGATGCCGGCAGAACGTTTAGAATCGCATCTAGCACCGCTTTCCTGGATGGCGCGTCCGTATCGAGCCCGTTCGTCGATGAATGCCATTCGCCCCATCGTCCAATAAAACCGGCCTGCATGACGTAGATAACGTCGGCGTTCTGGTTCAGCACGTCTTTCAGCTGCGAAATATGCTGAAGGATTATGTTCAGCGGCGCGTCGGTCACCACCTCTTCCGAATCGCTATAGACAAAACGAAGAACCGCCTTCACTCCAGCGTTCCGAAGTTTGCCGAAACCTTGGTTTATCTGCGCAATAAAAGCGGCATCTAGCGGGGCTGCCAAATAATTTTTGAGCATCACCCTCACATATGCGAGCGTGTAGCCTTCGCTGCGAAGGCCTGAATAATCGTCTTCGAGAAGATCCGTCCATTTGTATAATCCGCGTTCGGGATTTAAAAGCGCATCGGTTGATGCGATAAATGTCTTGTGAGTTAGATCGACGCTACCCTGGTCGTCACTGGCGCTTCCGCCGTTATTGTCGGACGAACCTGCGGGCGGTGTTGTTTGAACCGCGCTGCCGCCACTGCCGCTGCCGCATGCGGCACTGAACAGACCAAGCAATATTATCAATATGAATGGCCTAAAATTCATAGACGAATCCTTCTTTACTATTATCGGCTAATGATATGGCGAGAGTTGCTAACTACTCCGGTTCACTTGAGTAAGCCTGTGGAATCATTGAACTCTTTTATTAGTTCATCGTAATGGCCCGCCATGCGCCAGCGACTGGTCCAATACTCGGGGTCGTCCCACTGGGCATTCAGATCCTGCACAGTTTTTCCCTGCTGTTCGACCCAGGTGTAATATTTTAGGTTGTGGATCCGTTTGCGGTTGAATTCGTCTAACACGAGGATGCTGTTCTTTTCCGAATCGTCCAAGTATTCCTTCCAATCTTCTTCCGCCTGCTTCATCGAATATGTGCCATACGCCTCGCGATATTCGTCCATACGCGAGCCATACAGCTCCATCGAATCCGTAAATACTGTAAATATTATGTCGCTGCTGCCAAGGTTCAACTCTTTCGCCATTTCAATAGACGCCAGCATATTGCAAATGCCTGATATGCCGAGCAGGTTCAGTTTTTCAACCGTCTCCGGCGAAACCTTAATTCCTTTAAGAAATTTCTGCCCATCGTCTTCGTTGAATAGGCGCATGAGCCTAATGCACGCCTCGTCATCTACCGCGGTTACAACATCCGTGTTCTTTACGTTATGGATCCACGGCACGTGCTTATCGCCAATTCCTTCGATGCGGTGATCGCCAAATCCGTTGCATAAAAGCGTTGGGCACTGCAGCGCTTCTACCGCATTTATCTTCATGCCCGGATAAAGTTCTTTTAGCCTGTCGCCCGCGCATATAGTTCCGGCGGAACCTGTAGCGGATACGAATCCCGCCAAATGATCGCCCTTCTTCATGAGTCCTTGCAGCGCTTCGTGAATCGCTTCGGCAGTTACATTGTAATGCCACATACCGTTGCCAAACTCTTCGAACTGGTTGAATATTACGACCGAATCTTTGCGCGTTCTATTTATCTCGTTACACTTGTCGAAAATTTCCTTCACGTTCGATTCGCATCCAGGCGTTGCGATAACTTCCGAACCTATCTTTGCGAGCCAATCGAAACGTTCGCGGCTCATTCCCTCTGGCAGTATCGCGACCGAATCGCAGGCAAGAAGAGCCGCATCGTAAGCGCCGCCCCTGCAATAATTACCGGTAGATGGCCAAACTGCTTTTTGCGATGCAGGATCGAACTCACCGGTAACAAGGCGCGGAACTAAGCATCCGTAAGCTGCACCGACCTTATGAGCGCCAGTTGGGAAAAATTTTCCAAGTAAACCTATAATGCGCGCCTTAACGCCGGTCAGTTCGTGAGGAAGTTCAAAATAGTTAACGCCGTGGTAGCCGCCGGTCTTCACATCATTCTTCCAGTTTATCCTGAAGAGATTTACGGAATTCACGTCCCAAAGCCCCACGTCTTTAAGCCTCGCCTTGATGGCATCCGGCGCCAGCAAAGGATCGCGCTGTTCGGCAAACGTAGGCAGAATGATATTTCGCTCTTTGCAACGCTTTATAGCCTTATCCAAAACTTTTTTATTCATTTTCGTCACCCGATCCTTTTCCACAAGGCGGCGGAAAGTTTTCGCGCCTCGTTTATAATAGATGCTTCATCGATCCCCACCAGCTTATGGTCCTGCATAAGTGTCTTGCCGTTCACAATGGTCGTGTGAACGTTCGAATTCAGCACGCCGAACAGAATATGCGCCCAAAAATTCTCGGAGTTAACGGTTGTGTAAGGAATGTAATCGACAATAATAACGTCCGCAACTGCGCCATTTTTGATAACGCCGAACTCCTGCCCGAAAAGATGGCCCGCTATTTTTGGATTGACCTTAAGCGCGCTGTTCTGCACTTCGTTCCAGCCGGCGGAAGGATTGGAAGCAGCCTCTTTATGACAGACGCTTGCGGTTTTAACATCGTTTGAAATACCGGCGGACATGCCATCGGTACCTATTCCAACCGGAATGCCCGCGGCGCACATTTTTATATATGGCGCACGGCCAACCGCGTTGTTCATATTTGAAACAGGATTGTGAACGACGAACGCGCCGGATTTTTTTAGCAGCTCTATATCCACATCGCTTACATGGATACAATGCGCGGCGATCGTCCCTTCGCGCAGTATTCCTTCATCCGCGAGCCTCCGAACCACCGAACAGTTGTAGTTCGATTTTGCATCTCCGGCATCTTCTGGCCCTTCCGCCACGTGAATATGATAAGGCGCGTCTATCTTTTCGTTCACCTCGCGAACTTTTTTAAGCGTTGCATTTGAGAGCGTGAAAGAAGCATGAAGCCCGAACATGCCGCGTAGCAAAAAGTTCGGCGACATGCATTTTTCCGAAACCTCTTCCAGGAACTGCGCGTTCTCGTGAATCGCCTTCTCCGCATCTTTCTCGCCGTGCCTATCGGACACCTCGAAACAAAGTGCCCCGCGCATGCCTACTTGCGAAAATCCTTCGGATATCGCGGTAAGCGAATTTTTTATCATTCCGTAACTTGCGTGATGATCGATAATAGTTGTGGTGCCGGACCTTATCGCCTGAATTAGGCCGATGAGAGTGCTAATGTAGATGTCTTCTTCTTTTAGCGCCTTATCTAACTTCCACCAAAGGCCTTCCAGGATCTCGAGGAACGAGATCATCTTTGGGCTGGACATTCCGCGCGCGAACTGGCTGTACAAATGCATGTGGGGATTAACGAAGCCGGGCATAAGGATTCGGCTATAGGCATCTATTATATGATCGCCCGCCTGCAGCTGAAAGGCGCTCATCTTGCCCATTTCAACGATTTGGTGATCCTTTGTGCGGATATAGCCATCGGGAATGACCACACCCTGGTCGCAAGTAATTATGCACGCGTTTTTGATGACAAGTCCCATGGGTCGCCAACATATGCTAAAGAGTTTTCCGGGGCAAACGAAAAATTAACCAATTCGCACCTCGTAGGTGCAAACGAGGTTTAGGCTAAAACTTTCGCGATGCGTTCAACGGCCCAGTCGATCTCTTTCTTGGTAATCACGAGCGGCGGCGCGAAGCGGATGGTCGTTTCGTGCGTCTCTTTTGCAAGGACGCCGCTTGCCACAAGCTTTTCGGTATAGTTGCGAGCATGCCCTGCTTCTTTGGTCATCTCGACCGCTATTAAAAGCCCTCTGCCGCGAACTTCTTTGATCTTATCTGACTTGATCGCACGAAGCTTGCCTCTGAAATATTCGCCCATTTCGTTCGAACGGTCGATAAGCTTTTCGTCGATGATAACATCAAGAGCCGCAGATGCGATAGCGCATGCAAGCGGATTTCCGCCAAAAGTAGAGCCGTGATTGCCCCATTCGAAAGCGGCCATCATAACTGGATCATCGGCAAGAATAGCCGATACAGGATACAAGCCGCCGCCAAGCGCTTTTCCAACGCAAACGATTTCTGGCTTTATACCTTCGTGCTGGTAACAGAAAAGTTTTCCGGTGCGGCCAAGGCCAGTTTGGATCTCATCCGCTATGAAAAGAACGTTGTTCTTCTTCGTGACATTATAGCACGCCTTAAGATATCCATCCGGCGGCATTTTAACGCCCGCTTCACCCTGAATAGGCTCGACCATAAAGCCGACAGTGTTCGGAGTTATCGCAGCTTCAAGCGCCTTCACATCGCCATACGGAATGATCTTGAACCCCGGAGTAAAAGGCCCGAAACCGCCGTTACAAACCGGGTCCGTTGAAAATCCAACTATGGTTGTGGTTCTTCCATGAAAATTATCTGCGCAAACGATTATCTCTGCCTTATTATCCGGAACTTTCTTAACTTTGTATCCCCACCTGCGCGCCGCTTTGATAGCCGTCTCAACCGCTTCTGCGCCTGTGCACATTGGAAGCGCCTTATCGTAACCGGATAGTTTCGTGAGCTTTGCTAAAAACGGGCCCATCTGATCGTTGTGAAACGCGCGCGAAGTTAAAGTAAGCGTGTCCATCTGCTTTTTTGCCGCCGCGATAATCTTCGGATGCCTGTGCCCCTGGTTCAAGGCAGAATAGGCGGAGAGCATATCGATACTTTTCTTACCTTCAACATCCCAAACCCAAACGCCTTCGCCCTTGACGATAACTGCTGGCAACGGGTGATAATTATGCGCGCTTACTTTATCTACTTCATTAATATAGTCCTGCGTTGTCCTTGTCATATAAGTATGTCTCCTTTTGGGCGACCTTTATGCATTTTTTGGGTATTTACTTCAAGTGATTTAATTTTTACAAGGAATTCTAATCAACATTAACCATTAGCCACTTGATATTGCCGCCATCGCCAAGTTCGGTTATCTTGCCGGAGACTTCGCTCCTAATGGTCACAACTTCGCCCGAAGGCCTTTGATACGTAAAAAGTGCGCCGTTCTTTGGAACCTTATCGCCTTTGCGAACCTTTACTTCCACACCTTCTATAGCGACTGTATATTGATAGTTGCTGGCGCCGTGTTGATATAACAACGGGTCGAAATAATTAAGTATGCCGGCGAGATAAGGCGACCGGCGATAATTTCCGTTAGAGTAATCCTCCGAATTCGGCACCTCAAAATTTCCCGAAGCTCCAAGCCAGGTAACGCTAACGGCCTCGGCAAGTCCGCTCTGTGCATCGCCTGTAACGCTCATTTCCTTTATGTCGGCCAGCCTTAGCGGCTCCGGCGTCCCGACAAGAGTTGCATCGTATTTCGGCCGCGTAAAATCCACCACGACACCGCCACAACCACCATCATCACAATGCGCCTTATTCTCAAAACACTCCTTGGCAAGAACATATTCATTCGGTTTAGGCGCAGCCCCGTTCTTCAGTACCATTAACGCGGGCTCCGAAGCGCTACACGTCTGGGCTAGCCGCCATTGCTTGTACTTTGAATTCCGCCCTTCTGCATAATAGTTATTGTAAACGATCGTCTTTTTCCCGTTCAATTCACCATGATCGTCCAGGAAATATCTTGTCTTAACCTCGACATCATAGCCCCTCGACTTTATAACATCGCCCAGGGCGTCGGCGTAGAAACGGGCAAGGCTCGTAACGATGGTCTGAAATTGGTCGGTAACGTGTTCGGCCTCGTTGCCGGTATAAATATCGCTATAGCCACCGCACAAATGCGAACTATTCGCACTTGGATAGCAATTCGCACACTCCTTGTGAAAAGAGCTCATGTCCTGCGTGTAAAAATCTTTCGCGCACGGCAGTTCTCCGGGAGCGGCCAGATACGTTCTAACTCTTTCATCGCTTGCAGTTGGAGACTGGAAGATATCTATCCATGGATCCGTAGAAGGCGAAAGGTCATCACCTAGAGACCTTCTCATATCGTAAGACACATCGCTTCGATCAGGTCCATCCAGCACGGAAATATTTTCCGCCCATTTTCCCGCGGCCCAATAATCTTTTATAACATTATAAACGACGTTTTCCGGCGCCGGCGCCGGCGTAAAAAAATTCTTCCATATACTTTTATCCATAAGAGACCTCTTTGTTATGCTTATGCGACGAGATAATCTGAAAAACAACTTTTCGTCAAGTAAATTTGATGGGATATTATCTTCTAAAGAAATTCTTCACCACGAACCAAAAGTTCTCTTTGCGTTCGCGCATGCGGCGGATGGTGTAAGGAAGCCATGAATTGCCGTAAGGAACATAAAGACGAACGCGCCAGCCATCTTTCACGAGCTGTTCCTGCAGGTCGCGTCTGATCCCGAGTAACATCTGGAACTCGAACTTGTCGCGAGAAATATTATATTGCGCGGCGTATTTTTTCACAGCGTCTATTATCTTTTCATCGTGAGTTGCTATGCCGTGATATATTCCGCTTGCGATTAGGCGTTCCATGAGCTGCGCGTATTGGCTATCGACGTCGCGCTTGTCTGGGAACGCTACAGCCTCCGGTTCTTTGTAAGCGCCTTTACATAAACGAATGCCTATCTTTTCTTCCAGCAGGTCTTCGACATCTTGCGGAGTTCTTTTCAGCATCGCCTGAACGACGGTGCCGACGTTTGGATAGATGCTGTGCCAGCGTTTTACCATATCGAGTGTTCGCTGCGTGTAAGGCGAGCCTTCCATATCGACGCGAATGAAACCGCCTAACTTCGCCGCCTGAATCAGTATCTTCGCAACGTTATCGAAGCAGAGATTGTCGGAGATGTCCAGGCCAAGCTGCGTAAGCTTAAGGCTCATGTTCGCCTCTAGCCCGCGCTCTTTCAATGTGCGCAAAACGCGGCAATATTCTTCCGCAACCGCTTTTGCCTCACTAACGTTCGTTACACTTTCGCCCAGGATATCGAGCGTGGTTCCAAAACCTTTTTCCTTTAATTGTTCTACTACAGGTAAAGCCTCATCTAATGTCTGCCCTGCGATAAATCTTCTCGCAAAGAGAAATAGGAGGTTCATGGGCGGCCTCCACTTGACTGGCCCACCAATTCGCCGACCGCCTTCGATTGCAGGAAGAGGAGCAGATAATCCTTGCCGCCGGCCTTCGAGCATGTTCCGCTTAAATTATAACCGCCGAACGGATGGCAGGCGACCATTGCGCCCGTGCACTTGCGGTTGACATACAAATTGCCGGTGAAAAATTCTTTTATCGCCTTGTCCGTCTTCGCCTTGTTCTTTGAATAGACCGCACCGGTTAGGCCATATTCGGTATCGTTCGCTATTTGAAGTGCATGATCGTAATCTTTTGCCTTAATGATGGCAAGAAGCGGACCGAAAACTTCTTCCTGTTCAAGCCTTGAGCCTGGCTTAACGTCTGCGATGATGGTTGGATTGATGAAGTAACCGTCTTCATGCGCCTTATCGCCGCCAAGTACCAAGCGCCCTTCTTTCTTCCCTACATTAATATACTCCGTTATCGAATCGAACGCCTTCTTGTTGATAACGGCGCCCATATTATATTGAGGATCGACCGTAGGTCCTACTTTTATGTTCTTCGCCTTCTCGACTATCTTCTCGACCATCGTGTCATAGACATCGGCGACGATAATAGCGCGTGAACATGCGGAGCATTTCTGCCCTTGGAACCCGAACGCAGATGCCACAACACCTGACGCTGCCGCTTCAAGGTCAGCTTCGCTATCGACGACTATCGCATCTTTTCCGCCCATTTCAGCTGAAACGCGTTTGATCCACCTTTGTCCCTTTTGATGCTTCGCCGCCAGTTCGTTAATATGCAAACCAACCGCTTTCGATCCGGTGAACGAAATGAAGCGCGTCTTTGGATGAGCAACGAGCGTATCGCCTATCGCGCCGCCGCTGCCGGTCACAAAGTTTACAACGCCCTTCGGCAGCTTTATCTCTTCCATTATCTCCATGAACTTTGCGGCGATGACCGTGCTGTCGCTCGAAGGTTTCAGAACGACCGTATTTCCCGTGACCCACGCGGCGGTCGTCATGCCGGCCAAGATCGCGAACGGAAAGTTCCACGGCGGAACGACAACGCCGACGCCGAGCGGAATGTAACGAAGCGTATCGCTTTCACCTGGCAGATTAAGGCACGGCTGAATTTCGCCGTAGCGCATCGCTTCTCTTGCATAGAACTCGCAAAAATCTATCGCTTCGCAGACGTCGCCATCGGCCTCCGCCCAGCTCTTGCCGACCTCGTGCACCATCCATGCGGATAGTTCGAACTTGCGTTTCTTCATGACCTCTGCCGCCTTAAAAAGATAATCGGCGCGCTCTTTGGCGGGTACATATCTCCAGGTTTCAAATGTTTTAACTGCAGATTCTATCGCCGCGTTCGCCTGATCTATCGTCGCGGATTGCGCGATGCCTACTATTTCGGAAGGTTTTCCCGGATTTATGGACTTGATCTTATCCTTCGAGGTAACTTTCTCACCGCCGATCACGAGCGGATATTCAAGGCCTAGATGCAACGCAACGAATGCCAGCGCATCCTTCATTTTTTTAGCTACGTCTTGATTATTGAAATTTGCAAGCGATTCGTTCCTGAATTCGGTTACCATAAGGGCTCCTTTTTTTCTAGATTCTCTACACTACTAAACTTTTCTGTCAACCCTTGCAAAAAAATGGGATAAAACTTGCGTTGATGGATAATAATGGAATAGAGCTTGTCGCCATGAAGAATATCGCGAATAAATATGGGACGCTTCGCACAGCCAAGGCGAGTGCCATCGTAAGAACGACACCGAAAACAGTTAAGGCATGCGCGGCCGGAAAAACACCCAAGGGAAACGTTATAGATGTGGCGCGCGTTGCAGGCATTATGGCGGCAAAGAGAACGCCGGACATCATTCCCTACTGCCACCCAATTCCCATAGACCACGTGGGCATCGAGATAACTTGCAAAGGGAGAGATATAACGATCACTTCGTCCATCACGGCGGTTGCAAAGACCGGCGTTGAAATGGAGGCGTTGACTTCGGCAAGCGTGGCGGCGCTAACGGTTTACGACATGTTGAAGCCTATCGAGAAGAATATCGTCATTTCGGAAATTCGGCTTTTGGAAAAACATGGCGGCAAGTCGGATTTCGTTCATAAAATTTCGGGGCACAAACGCGCGGCGATATTAATTCCATCCGACGGGGTACTAAATAAAAAGTACAAAGACAAAACCGGCCCATTTATCTACGCAACGCTAAAAAGCTGGAACATAGGAACTTTAGCACCTAAGGTGGTTCCTAACGATGCCTTAGCCATTGAAGAAGCCCTTCGCAAATGGTGCGACCAAGGCATCAATCTCGTGATCACCTCCGGCGGCACAGGTATAGGCCCGCGCGATAAAACGGTTGAAGCAACTCGGAACGTAATAGACCGCGAACTGCCAGGCATTGCGGAGGCTCTTCGAATGCATGGAATAGAGCGGACGCCTTATGCCGCGCTTTCCGGCGGAATTGCGGGCGCTTCCGGCAAGACGTTAATTATAAATCTTCCCGGCTCGCCTAAAGCTGTTGCCGAATATTTGGAAATTTTGGCGCCGATAGTTGCTCACGCATTTGAAATGATCGCGGGCAAAGGGCATCGCAGGTCACGGTAAAAGTTCGTTCAATAAGATTTTACTTACGGTCCCGTCATTATATCTCGAGGACATCGTCATCAATATTTTCTTCGCACTATCCTTTAATGCAGGTTCGCTCCTTGCCATATTAACCAGCTCATGAACAGATCCTGAAATTTGTACTAACGCGGATGCTGCGATGCCAAAATCAGAACCACCCATCGTGAATCCCGTCTTTGCGGTAATGGTTCTTATTATCTCCTTTGCGAACGCTTCGTCCTTGGTGAGCTTTCCTATTTGGGCGAAAGTTGAAAATGCTCTATGCACATCATCTGCTTTGGCGACGCTAGAGGCTGTAAGAATCGCCCGATACATATCCTTTAATGCTTTCTCATCATCCTTAAAACCGACCATGATATTGTCCATCGATGGTGCGCCGTTCGGGCCGAAATAATCATGCAGGCATTGTATGGCCAGATCCAAGATTTCTATTTTCACGTGCGGATTGGTAATTTTCGGGAACACTGGGTTAAGAGCAAAACTAACCAGAGAGTTCACATTATATATTCTGCCGTCTTTTGCCGCAGCTACAAGATATGGCACCACATCGATATTTTCTTGTGCCAGGCCGTAAGCAAAATTTCGAAATTCTCCGGCTGGCGAGTTGATCCATTCTACCATAGTAGAAATGATCGTTTTATTCTGCACGACAAGAAATTCAGATTTTGAAAAATTATGAACAAGCATCGTTAAAGCAAGCCCTGCAAGTTCGATGTTAGGATTTTTGGTCTGATCAATAAGCCACGAAACGAGGGCTTCGGGGACAGGAGTTTTAGTTAGCACATCGCTCACCATCCAAATATCTCTACGGTCAGTACCTTTAAGACCTTCAACAAGCCTTGCCCAAACACTTTTTAGGGCGTCAGCAACAAATGAACCATCGGTGATCGCAGATAAGACTTTTACCAGATCATTAATCTGCAAGTCATTATTCTCAAATTTCACATCTAAAAGTGCCTTGGCGGACTTTTTTAATGCAGCCTGATCTCCCGATGCCACCATCAATTCGCCGCACGGAGCATGCTTAGGATAGCACCGGTTCACGTAATCTTCGGCCAGCCAAGATGCGGTTCGACTGGTAAGCTCACTCACAAACTTAGCCGAATAACCGTTCGCTACAAGTCCAGCTCGGCCTTTTTCGTTGCCTAAACCGGTATCGAACTGAAAGTAGTCCATCGCCTTGCACAAAGTAGTAGGCGAACCGTTTCCAAACTCGAGCGAACTGAAATCGCTGTTAGCACATAGAGGCTCCGAGGTTTTCGCGAATAGCTTTACCACGTCTTCCGCTAATTTTCTTTCTGCCAATGTGATTGGTACTGATTTGGATGCTGCATCATTGCTTAATGTGGCCATAACGACTCCTTTTTTTAATTGTTGCTTGAGGTGTCGGATAATCAAATAAGCCAATTTTGTCAACTTTAAAATATTAGACATCTATGCTTGTAAATACTGGCCATTATGCACTATTTATCCGCCCGACAGATGAACACCGATTTACAAATGGTTCTTTGACATAATGTCCATTCCACGACCCTAGTATTTTTTTGTTCGTGAAACTTTCGGGTCCTGCCGCTGAACAGCCCCAATTTCGGCATCGCCAACAGATTTTCATTGCATACGGCGATTCTTTGGGTGTTTGGCTGCTGGCGCAAATTGGGGCGCCCCGTTCGGCGTCACCCAAAAGTTTTACAACTCGAAAAAATATAGGGACGTTTTCACTGCTTTTAACCAAGCGGTGGTATGGGTGTGGGTGGACGGCATTTGTGAGCGAGCTAGATTTTGTGACTCACTGTCGAACGGTTGCGACGCATGGTTTTATCTAA
>CAIPVD010000049.1 GCA_903868375.1 uncultured delta proteobacterium | reverse complement strand
GTAGCCTTGGAATTTTCAATCATATATGAAATCGCCGCATCAATAACGACTACTTCACGCAATGGAGATGTCGGACGAAGGTGGATTATAAGATCAGGTATAGCCTCACTATTATTTCTGACAAAATCTAAATAATGCCTAAAAAAATCAATATCTAGAGAACCATCCTGCGATATCTCTTCCGGTCTTAAGAAAGGTGTTTCAGCTCCATATTGCCTTGCGATCTTGGCATATTTCTCCGAGTCCGTAGAGACGATCACCCGATCTATCTTCTTTGAAAGGCGAGCAACGGCAATGCTGAACGCAATTAGGGGATGACCTGCAAGTAATTTAATGTTCTTATCTGGAACACCTTTCGATCCCGAACGTGCTGGAATAAATGCAATTACTTTATTCATTTGATCTCCAATACATTAATCCTATCAATATTCAAAAAAACCTCTACCGCTTTTCTTGCCAAGCCAGCCTGCATCTACATATTCTTTTAAAAGAGGGCATGGCCTATATTTCGTATCACGAAAACCGGAATAAAGCGTGTCCAAAATAGCCAGAACTGTATCCAAACCTATCATATCAGCCAAAGCAAGAGGCCCGATCGGATGATTGCAGCATATCTTCATGCCATTATCGATCTCTTCTCTTGTGGAAACGCCTTCATACAGAGCAAACATCGCTTCGTTAAGCATTGGGAATAAGATTCGGTTAACTATGAAGCCGGGCCTATCATTCGATATAATAGCGGTTTTGTCTAGGCGCGCCACTAACCCGGAAATAACATTCACTGTATTCTCTCCCGTCAAGAGGCCTTTTATAATTTCAACCCCACTCATTATCGGAGCTGGGTTCATAAAATGCATCCCAATCACCTTGTCGGGACGGCCTGTAGAAGATGCCAACGAAGTGATGGATATCGATGACGTGTTGCTAGCAATTATCACGTCACTTCGAACTACCTTATCTAATTTTTGGAAGATCTCCTTCTTTAAGATTTGGCTCTCACTAACAGCCTCGATCACAAGATCAGAGTGCGCCATGGCATCGATATTGTCCACTATACTAATTGAAGAAAGGGCCATTTCTACCTGCTGTTCGTTCAAGCGCTTTTTCTCTAACAATTTCTGCAGCGCCTTGGAGACGTTCATTCTTGCTCGTTCGCAGATATTACGATCGATGTCGAAGATCAGCACCTTAAAACCCTTCGTTGCAAAGAGTTGTGCTATCCCCGTGCCCATTTGTCCGGCACCCACGATACCTATTGTTTTCATATCGATTGACATATATTTATTCTCTCAACTAACGACAGGGTCTTGGCCTTTTATATACCAGTCCACCGTAATGCCAAGTCCATCTTCGAACGTCTTCTCCTGGCGCCAAGCCAGTTCAGACTTGATTTTATCGCAACTAATCGCATATCTTTTGTCATGACCCAAACGATCCTTCACGTACGTAATCAGTTTCTTGTAATGATTCTTATCTTTGCCGGTCGCTTCGGCCACTTTTTCACAGAGAACATTAACTAACTTTACATTCTCCCACTCGTTCTCGCCACCTACATTGTAGGTTTCGCAAAGCCGTCCTTTTTGCAGGATTAGCCAAATAGCGCTGCAGTGGTCTTCAACATAGAGCCAATCACGGACGTTCTTCCCATCGCCATAGACCGGCAACGGTTTTCCATCCATCATGTTGAGAATCATCAGCGGAATTAATTTCTCGGGAAATTGGTATGGACCGTAATTATTCGAACAGTTTGAAATTGTAACTGGCAATCCGTACGTATGAAAATAAGCGGATGCCAAATGGTCACTCGATGCCTTAGATGCAGAATATGGGCTACGCGGATCGTATGGCGTATCTTCTGTGAAATATCCGCTATCGCCAAGCGAACCATACACTTCATCGGTGCTTATATGATGGAACAGAACGTCATCTCGCCCTGCCCAGATTTCACGTGCAGCTTCAAGCAACGTGAAGGTACCAACAATATTTGTTTGTATGAAATCTTTTGGGCCGTGGATCGATCTGTCAACGTGCGATTCGGCCGCAAAGTGAACGACCGTATCTATCGAATACTTTTTGAAGATATCGCAAACTCTTGCATAATCACAGATATCGCCCTTTTCAAAAAAATAACGGTTATTTCCATATTCTTTATCGATATCTGCCAGATTTTCCAGATTGCCAGCGTATGTAAGCTTGTCCAAATTGATCACTCGCCCCGCAAATTTCGTATTCTTAAAAAGATAACGGATAAAATTGGAGCCGATAAAGCCTGCTCCGCCCGTTACTAATATGTTGGTGAGTTTTCTCATTTCTAAAAATCAAGGTTCAAATATGCTGCATCCTTTTTCGACAATATCGGATCAGCAACGGGCCACTTGATGCCAATATTTTTGTCGTTCCAAATCACGCCATGTTCGTGGGCAGGGGAATATTCCTTGCTGCACTTATAAACAATCTCCGCCGTTTCACTTGTCACGACAAAACCATGTGCGAACCCAGACGGAATGTAAAGTAATGCCATATTTTCTTCCGACAATACTGTCCCGACCCACTTGCCAAATGTCTTCGACCCATTGCGGACATCGACCGCCACGTCATAGATACAACCTCTGATGCATCCCACGAGTTTTGCCTGTGCAAAGGGTTCTACCTGATAATGAAGTCCCCGCAGCACGCCCTTGCTCGACTTTGAATGATTGTCCTGGACAAAGAATTCCTTAATGCCTGCGGCTTCGAATTCAGAATGTTTATAGGTTTCGGCAAAGAACCCGCGTTCGTCTTTAAAGACCTTGGGCTTCACCAGTATAACTTCCGGGATAGATAATCTTTGAAATTCGAATGGCATTTTATTGGATTAGTTTTAGCAAATATTGGCCGTATTCATTTTTCTTCAGGGGCTCTGCAAGAGCTACAAGCTGTTCATTATTTATATAGCCTAGGTGGTGTGCTATCTCTTCGATGCAAGCGACCTTTAGCCCCTGCCTACGCTCAATAATGGAAATATATTTGGCGGCTTCTAACAAATTCTCATGCGTTCCTGTATCGAGCCAAGAAAAACCTCGGCCCATTAGCTCAACTCTCAATTTATTTTGCTTTAAATATATCTTATTTATATCGGTAATCTCTAACTCTCCGCGCATCGATGGTTTGATAGATCTTGCAAACTTAATCACATCATTATCATAGAAGTAAAGGCCAGTAACCGCGTAGTTGGATCTTGGGCTGGGGGGTTTTTCCTCCAGCGACAAGACGCGTCCACTCTTATCAAATTCGACAATACCGTACTTTTCCGGATCATTGACGTAATATCCAAAGACCGTCGCTCCACCTTCTTGTTCGACATCGCGCACCGCTTTGCGAAGCATCTCTACCAGTCCATGCCCGTGAAATATATTATCCCCAAGCACAAGACATGCAGTATCATTGCCTATGAATTCATCGCCCAATATAAATGCCTCAGCTAGTCCGTTGGGCGCAAGCTGCTCCTTGTATGAGAGCTTCAGGCCCAAATGAGAACCGTCACCAAATATTTCTCTGAACCTGGGCAGGTCCTGTGGAGTTGAGATGATCAGAATATCCCGGATACCGGCAAGCATCAAGACCGACAGCGGGTAATAGATCATCGGCTTATCGTAGATGGGCAAGAGCTGTTTGCATACCGCGGAAGTAATTGGATAAAGCCTCGTTCCGCTGCCACCTGCCAAGATTATACCTTTCATAATTTTACCTCCGGACGGGCTACCGCCGGCCCCATTTGAAATTCTTTATGAATTTCAGGGAAATAGAAAACCTCTCTATTCGCAAATATGTTACTCACTCTTTAATGAAACAACTTACGCCGCTACGATATCTGCACAGCTCAAATGTACACGCATTTGACGATTAAATAAGTTCAGCAACACAGCCACCCTGCCGCTATCGGAAACGGGCCTTTCCAAGATACCTATCAGCTCTTTCAAATGCCCGCGCTTTACCTTCACCGGTTCGCCAACCTTGAACGTCTGCTGCTCTATTATCCCAACTTCATTTGTCCGCTCTTTTATTATTTCTATGATCTCATCGGGGACTGACACTGCCTTTGCCCCCTCGCCCAACACCTTATTCACGCCCCGCGTATATTTCACGGTATGATGGTTCGCAGGATCGTTAAGGTCCCATCGAAGGAATATGTACGAAGGAAATAGCGGCCTATACTTCACACCATCGGCACTCTTTTTGCCGGCACTCATACACTTTATCTTTGGGCAGAACGCTTCAACATCGGCAACAATGCCTTCATTCGGCATTGTAGGGTTAATGATAACACCGCGCGAAAATTGACGGCATACGCGGTCTTCTTCCATCGGCTTCGTCTGGATCACGTACCAGCTATGTTTCGTCTCTTTTGACATCAAATGCGTTCCTCAAGTGCTCCGGTTCCTAAGTTCCTATGCTATATAGAAATCTCGTGGAGAACATTCACCACGTTGCTTCCGCTTAAAAATCTTCTATCCAGATTCAACACTACCTGATTATCTTTAACATCCACCGGGCCCCAGACAAGAGAGGCCTGATCCCTGAAATTGATATCGAACACCTCGCTCACCACCTCGTGGATCTCGCTCCTGTTCCCTTCCAACACGAATTCGCGGCATCCAGCGCCAAAATGCTTGTTTAAGAGTCTGAACACACATTCTTTGATACGCTTATAGTTCTTGATGGCAGAAAGTATGCTCTCGTTCGAAAGCCGCGCTCGTTCAGCCAACCCGCGCTGTGTTAGAATGTATTTGATCTTCCGCTTGGATATAGCTTCTTGGCGTATCAGCCCGTCATCACACAGTTTTTTGATGATAAGATTGATCTTTCCGAGGGAAATGCCGGTAGCTATCGCCAAGTCGCGTTGCGATGCATCGGACTTAGCGAAAAAATGATCTAGTACTATGAGTTC
>CAIPVD010000048.1 GCA_903868375.1 uncultured delta proteobacterium | reverse complement strand
TACGATATATATCCGGAGCGCTTCGGAACCGAAGTGAGCGTTCAGGATCATATCGATATGGTGATAAACCTGCTTAGAGGGATAGGCCGTGCGCCGACCGACCTAAGCGTGCAATAGATTATGAAGGCAATAATAGACGAAAAAAGAATATATCAATTACTTTCCGAGACGAGCCGGCCTTCTCACGAAAGGGTCGAAGACGTTCTTGCAACCGGCGCCGAGAAGAAGGGCTTGAATTCAGAAGAGGTTGCGGTACTTATCAACGCGAACGATCCGGATCAGCTCAAAAAGATATTCGACACGGCGTCTTGGATAAAGCAGGAGATTTACGGCGAACGACTCGTCCTCTTCGCGCCGCTTTACGTTTCAGATCATTGCGTGAACGATTGCGCATATTGCAACTTTCATTCAACGAACGAGAACCACAGACGCCGTGCGCTTTCGCAGTCGGAGGTGGCGGCGGAGACGAAGTGCCTGATAGATATGGGCCACAAACGTGTGCTACTTGAATTTGGCGAAGACCCAGACCGCAACACGATCGATTATATCTGCGATTCGATACGAACGATCTATTCCGTGAAAAGCGGCAATGGCAATATCAGGCGCGTGAATATCAATATCGCCGCAACGACGGTTGAAAATTACAGGCGGCTTAAAAAAGAAGATATCGGCACGTATCAGCTCTTTCAGGAAACTTACCACCGTGAAACATTTGAAGCGATGCATAAGGGGCCGAAGGCAGATTATGAACGTCAGCTTACCGCTCACGACCGCGCGCGCGAAGCGGGGCTCGACGACATGGGGCTTGGCGTTCTTTTTGGGCTATACGATTGGCATTTCGAAGTGCTGGCACTAGTTCAGCACGCGGACTATATGGAAAAGGTGTTGGGTGTTGGACCGCATACGATATCCGTTCCACGTTTTAGGCCGGCGCCTGGCGTTGCATTTAGCCCCAAAAAATATGAAGTGAGCGACGAAGACTTCTTAAAACTTATCGCAATATTAAGAATAGCTGTTCCGTACACCGGAATGATAATTAGCACGCGCGAAGCGCCAGCGGTTAGAGCAAAAGCTTTTCAGCTGGGCATTTCGCAGGCAAGCGCCGCATCGGTCACCGAAGTCGGCGGCTATGTGGAACGTAGACAGCTGGAACCCAGGAACGCCGTCGCCCAGGAACCCAGGAACCCAGGAACCCAGGAACACGTCTCCGGCGGCCAGTTCATCGGCGCCGACGACCGCCCGGTAGATGAAGTTATAAATTCGGTTCTAGACGAAGGCCTTATTCCAAGTTTCTGCACCGCATGCTACCGCATTGGCCGCACCGGTACTCATTTTATGGAAATTGCAAAGCCGGGCGATATACACAACTTCTGCCGGCCGAACGCGATCCTAACTTTCGCCGAATATCTGGAAGATTACGGAAGCGCCGAGGCAAAAGAGAAGGGTGTGAAACTCATCGAACATTATCTCGCAAAGATCGACAGCCCAAAATTGAAAGAAGAAACTCTTATTCGCCTTGCGCAAATCCGTTCAGGCAAGCGAGACCTCTACTTTTAATTCTTAGACGTTTTTTCTTGCAAAGTTATCGGACCTTTTGTATCAAATCTTAAAATCAAAATAGGAGGTCAATATGTCCGATCACGATGGCAAGAACGTAGTGAGAAAACAGTTGGCACAGACGTATCCTTACGGCGGTTATCCTTACCAAACATCTCCTTACTTAAATGCTCCTCAACAAAACCAACTTAGTGACGACGTTCAGGTGTACAGTGAAAATGGCCCATACGGCCCGTCCATCGGCATCGCCGTCGTTCTTAAAGAGTTTAGCGCCAAGTTCGATGTCGGAGCTTACACTTTGGATTTGGACAAGGCCGGCAACGACAACAAATTTAGATGGGGCAATAATATTTCGCTTAGCGCGTCCGGATCTCCTGCAAGCGTTTTCCTGGTAAAGGATTTCTTTACGTTGACCACCGATCTGGGAGTGGACTTTCATACGGTAAGCTACGGTGATCTCGGCGGATGGTATCAGGCAAAGGTCGGTGTCAGCCTTTATTTTTATCCGATCGGCGGGGAAGATCGCGACAATCACATTGTAAGGTTTGGGCTTAAACCGCTTTCGTTCGATTTTGGAAATAGAGTAGTGAAGCCCGATTCAAAGCTTGGCACGGACAGCTGGTTTGCTTCGGAGTTCGCACCGGTTGCATCGATGCTTTACTATCATAAATCATCGGGCTTTGGTTTTCTATTGCAGGGAAGGCCTGTTATCGGCATGACCGGAAAATATAGCTACGATGAACTGGTGACGAGAGAAGTTGGCGGAAAAAAAGTTACGGAGACCGTCAATCACGAGGAGAGCGCACAGAACGTTGGCGGCGTTGTAAGCGCAGAGGTTTTTTGGAATCCGCTTACGCTTGTTTCGGACAGTCCTTCGGTCAACGGTTTTGGGATATATCTAGGTTATGAACACGACTGGAACAAGTGGAATCAGGACGAGACGACAACAAACCCGTTCACGAACACCAACGTGGATTATAACAAGATATCATTCGGGCTGCGCTGGAACTACGTAAGCGACCCGACGCTTATCGATCCGCATTACTAAAGTTAATGTTCGCATTCCCTGGTTATTTTACAGTAGATAAGATCTAGAGGGATATTCACAGTAAAAAGAGGATCTGTTTCAATGGTGGCGTGTGAATGAGACTCTCCGGGCATGCCGGGGTTAATGAACTGTTCGAATCCCGCCTCTATAAGCGGTTTTTTAGCACCACCACCTGCCGCCAGGTAACCGATACCAACTCCGAGCTGTAGGTACGGTAAGAACATTTTATAGGGATTGGTCTGATCGTTAAGGCTTTCTCCGTAAGTATAGACTACAAGTTTGTCGGACAGTTTAAAATGGAAGGAGGAAGAACTACTCAATGGGTTGTAAGTAGGCGGCTCTTTGGGCAAGAGCAGCGGAGGCACCGGCAAAAACACGAATGGCGTTTCAAAGCGCGTTTTGAGTTCCGTACTCGTTATTTCCATCCTGGCATCGTTTCCCATAATCCCTCCTTTGGCAGGCTAAAACCTTTGGTCTTATCCTGCGGTTTAAGAAAATGTTTCTCATCGGGAATTGCATTGATCACTCTTGCCGCTGCGGTCCTTATCTCTTCATTCTCCGCATGGCTGACCACCGCTTTAAGCCTATAACAACCTTCTTCTAAGAATTTTATGAAATCGTTTGGATAGTGATACCCCATCTCGCAAAGAAGCATCGGCTTGCCTTTATTGACCGATTGGAAAGTCCTATCTTCGCGTTCGGCTATATCGTGGAGCAACTCAACCGTGTCCCTGTCCCGATATAACTCGAACTGTTTTTGCAGCCAGTTCAATGCCGATATTCTTTCGTTAGCACCAGCGCTTTCATCGAGCGCTATTTGAAGCGCCGCTGTAATATCGGTGTTCTTCGCCAGCCCCGTTAACTCGACATCGTTCTTCCTAAACTCCTTCAAAGTCTTCTCGTTCATCGGAAAATAGCTTGAAGGCAGGGCTCCATTGATCCAGTCGAACGATCCTCTCTTCGCTTCTCTATTTGCTGCATAATGCCATCTTAATTTGCTATCTAACTGAAGCCTCGATTCGTATGGAGTTAACAGCGCTAGCTGGTGCATCCTGTCGATGAATCTCCAATCTATGGTAAAATAAAAAAGCCACGCGATGAACCATCTCTCTTCGCCAAGCGTTTCAAAATCTAGCGAGAAATGATCGGTCAACATTCCATTTGCGTTCTTGGACATCTGCTCGAGTATATTATCAAGCCCGCCAAATACGAGGAACGACCTGTCGTTATCTTTGGGAAT
>CAIPVD010000047.1 GCA_903868375.1 uncultured delta proteobacterium | reverse complement strand
GCATTAAGAAACTTTTGGGTGACGCCGAACGGGGCGCCCCAATTTGCGCCAGCAGCCAAACACCCAAAGAATCGCCGTGTGCAATGAAAATCTGTTGGCGATGCCTCCATTTTAGGCTGTTCGGCGGCAGGACCCGAAAGTTTTCTAGAACGCAAAACAATATTGGGTTGTGGAATGGACATTATGACAAAAACAATAAGGGGAAAATAAAGATGAAGAGAGTGCTAGTTGTTCTGATGTTGCTTTGCTGCTTTTCTGCGTTCGGGGCACCGCTAAACGGCAGGATAGAATCCATAATCAATAGTTCAAAGCTCCGTAGCGCCGATACTGCGGTTTATGCCGTTTCTCTGCCGAAGAAACAGGTCATGGCCGATATCAACAAGGACGAACCTTTAAATCCAGCGTCGTGCATGAAGCTTATTACGACGGCGGTTGCATTAAAGACCCTTGGAGCAAATTACCAGTTTCCGACCGACTTTTATCTGCTGGTAGGCGAAAGAGGGACCGATCTTTATGTGAAGGGCTACGGCGACCCATCTCTTGTCATTGAAAGGTTGGAAGACATTGTTCAGGAACTTATAAAAGCCAAGTTGCCGCATATTGCCGACGTCGTGATAGACGAGACTTTCTTTGCGGACCACGGTTTTCCAGGCCGGCAAAAAGGTAGCGGCCGTTCGTACAACGCAATGACAAGCGCAGTTGCGTTCAATCATTCCGCTATAACCGTCGAAGTTCTCCCCGGCGCGAAAGTTGGCCAGCCGGCGATAGTTAAGATCGATGCGCCAGGTGCGATAGTTAAGAACGATGCCAAAACCGGCCCCGCGCGCACACGAAGGGGGATCAAAATATCAAAGTCTTTCACAAAAGAGGGCGAGGTTTTTAAGGTGACCGGCCGCATACCTTTGAACGCTGGAGAGGCAAGGCAATTCTTTAACGTTGCCGACCCAACTATGCATTTTGCAAGGTCTTTAAAAGCGTTACTTGAAGAAAAGGGTGTTCATGTAGCTGGGCGAGCTCGCGCAGGAACCGTTTCAAAGTCCGCAACGCTTTTTTACACCGCCAAATCGCAGGCGCTTTCGGAAATTATCAAAGACATGAACAAACATTCCAACAACTTCATGGCCGAACAGATAACCAAGTCCGTTGGCGCGAAGGCGTATGGTGAACCTGGTTCTACGGAAAAAGGCGTGAACGCCTACGAAAAATATCTGGCATCTTTGGGGCTTTCCGATTTCTTCATCGAGAACGGCAGCGGCCTTTCATATAAGAACCGTGTAAGCACCAAAGATATTATGGCGGTGATGAGCGATATGTATAACGAGAAATCGCTTCGCGACATATATATGTATTCGTTAAGCATCGCGGGAAGCGACGGCACCATTAAAAAATGGGAATCGCCGACGTTAGACGGCGTTCTTATGGCAAAGACAGGTTCTTTAAACGGTGTCAGCGCGCTTTCCGGGTTCATGCCGGTGAAGAATGAAATGATACTTTTCTCCATTATTTTTAACGGACGCGGCGTAGATTTCTGGACGGGCCGCCACACGGCGCAAAAGATAGTCGAGGCGTTGGTATCGCAATGAAAAAGAAGACAATAGGAATAACTCTTATGATAGCCGGCTCTTTGATGGGATTCTATCTGCTCTTTAGTGTCTATCTGCCTACGCAGCTTCCGGCGGCGGTTGCAACTGCACCTGTCGTCGATAAGAGTGAAGCCCCTCTGAAGATCGAGTACGATATGCAGGCGGTGACATATGAAAGCCTGACGAAAGACCTTGGGATGGATATCAAGAGTGAAGTTGCAGAAGAGAAGGTCGCTGAAGCAGTAGTTAAAGATATCAAACGAGATGCTGGGCCGCAGATCGAGAGCGCAAAAGAACCGGTGGTGATTGCGAGATACGAGCGGCCGAAAAAGGTAAAAAAGGGCGGTTCTGTATTTGATGTTCCAGATGGCCTGAAAGTCGAGGTCGATTTTTGGGTTAAGATATATACGAAATACACGAACGACCAGGCGGTACTTCACGATCCGGAAAACTTGGGCAAGACATACGGCGTGGTTGAACTTCCGCATTGCAGCGATCCGCCAAGGAAAGAATGCATGAAGCGGCGCGAAGATGCTATCCAAGATGCAAAGGATGAGATCTACGCAAAGTTAGACCCGAAGGGAAAAAAACGTGAGCACGACGATCTTCCAAAGATCCGTGCGCAGGTTGGCCAGAAGGACAAGTTCGTTGCGGGAATGGCGGCGGCAAAGAACATTCTGCCGAAGTTAGAGCGTCAGTTAGAAGATAACGACATGCCGATCGAGATAAGCCGGCTGCCGTTCGTTGAATCGATGTTCAATATTAAGGCAAGATCGCACGCCGGAGCCGCCGGCATTTGGCAGCTAATGCCTGCAACGGCGCGCATGTTCGGCCTTAAGGTCGGCAAAAAAGCGGACGACCGATTGAACGTTAGCAAGGCGACGAGCGTTGCAATTCGTCATTTACAGCGGGATCATAACCGCCTCGGAAGCTGGCCGCTTGCGATCAACGCGTACAATTCTGGCCCCGGCCGCCTTGCGGATGCCGTGAACCAACTCGGGACGACCGACATCGTAAAGATCATCAAACATTATTC
>CAIPVD010000046.1 GCA_903868375.1 uncultured delta proteobacterium | reverse complement strand
TCGACGAAACGACCGGCGAGATACTCTACAAAAAATATTATAACGTAAGCATTGCCGTCGATACGGAATCAGGTCTCATCGTTCCGGTGATAAAGAACGCGGACACAAAGAGCATAAGCGAGATCGCCGAAATTTTGAAAGGGATAGCTGAACGCGCAAGGAACCGAAGCATTGGTCTGGATGAACTGCGCGGCGGAACATTTACCATCTCCAACGTTGGAATGGCTGGCGGCATATTCGCAACGCCTATCATGCCCTATCCGCAGTCCGCGATCTTGGCGATCGGGCGTATCAAGGAATTTCCAGCAGTCAAAGACGGCAAGGTAGTTGCCGCAAAGCAGGCGCCGCTATCTCTTTCGTTCGACCACCGCTTAATAGATGGCGCGGATGCAGCCAGATTCACCAACCGAATAATCGAGGAGATCTCGCACCCGCAGAACCTTTAACTCTTAACCGTTCAATATCGGCATTGCTTGTGTGACTAGATCGAAAATGACCTTATTCGCATCGACAGGGATATTGGTTGGATCCGGCAGGTTCGCATCGTTTCTATTAAGCTCAATAAATATGGTGCGCTGCGAATCGGGCATGTAGAGCCAGATCGTCGTCGTGCCTGGATTTTCTCCACCGTGAGTGTAAGTATTTTCGCCGGTCACTGTATAATTTGCATAATATGCCATACCAAAACCGTAATTCACCGCCGGCGCCAAAACGGTCGTCATCGCCGTTAAGCTTTGGTTGTTCACGATACGCTCGCCAAAGAGCGCGTCGATAAAGTTTATCATATCGGCTGTAGTTGAAACTCCGCAGCCTGCTGTCCAATCCCAGGAAAAGTTCCACAACGTGGTATCATGCAGCGTGCTATCGGTCCACATCCATCCGTATTCATGCGAGTACGGCGCGACAAGCGTGCCGTCCGTCGCCATGGAGGTTCGTGATAAATTCGCCGGCGTGAATATCTTGCTAATCGCCAGGCTTTGGACCGTGCTTCCTCCGCCCGCCGCCGCTTCCGCGATCATGCCCAAAATGTAATAACCTGCGTTCGAATAAGAAAAATTTGTGCCGGGCGTAAAGTCCAAGGCGTGGGCATTCACCAGCTGCAGGATTTCGGTTGATGTCCATTCCTTGGAAGTGTCGGCCATAAGCGTGTCCCAGAACGACGTGTCGGATTCGTAATCGTGAATGCCGGATGTATGGTTAAGAAGCATTTGAACTGTTATCTCGCTGCCGCGGTTGACACGGCCCGGAAGCCACCGATCTACGGTGTCGGTAAGCGATAATACGTTCTCCTCCACAAGCTTCATAATGAGCGTGGCGGTGAATGTCTTTGTGATACTCGCAAGCCTTACCTGCATGTCCAAAGTCATTGGAGATTTCGTGGCGGTCACGGCATTGCCTGAAGCTCCGATCCAAGTCCCGTCGGACGTTTTAACTCCCATAACGATGCCGGGAATCTTGGTATCGCTAACGTTCAGGTCGATCAAAAGCTGAAGAAGCGTCTGCTTCGTTTTCCAATCGGTCGTCGCCTTCACTCCGCCGCAAGCTGAAAAACAAATAACCACGGCCAATAGAACTGCTATGTATGTTCTTTTCATGTGCTCATCATTATACTATTGCGAGGAAAAAAGATAGAATTAAGTACGTTCGGGTCATTCCTCGTGGCATTAAATGAGCGTAAAAAAGAGGCTGAAATAAAGGAGGATTATATGAGCTGGGCACTGTTTGCACAATTAACGCTGTTAATAGTTATTTTCGCGGTGGTCATGACCTTTGTGAAATGCATGCACGATACACATTGCACGGCATGCAAAAAAGAAGAGCCTAAGTGCTAGGTTTTTCTGAAAAAAAGTGTAGAATGATCGAATCGGCTGCTAGTTCGCTCAGATCGCGAACTCTGTCCCATACGAGTAGAGCATGCCAAATCGCCTTTTCGTATTCTGAACGAATGTCATCTACATAAAGAGCCTTGTCGTACCGATCTAGCGCAGGAAGATATAACGCTGTTCTTGATGATGTAATCCGGCGGGCGCACAGATCTTTCATTAGATCCTCAAATAGTCTCTGCATGTTTTCATCTGATGCTTCGTTCACCAACGGCAGACTTTCTAAATAGCGAACACCTGCCAGATTAGGATCAGCCTCTCGCTCCGCCTTGCTTTTTCTCGCCCAAACTTTCTTTGCAAGCTCCGAACGTTCCTCGAAAGTAAGAGATCTAATAATTCCTTCCCTACGTAACCTTGCCAACGCCATTCTAACCGTATGTGGTTTGAGGACAGCTTTGCCTTGAGCTTTCCATCTTCCTTCTATTTCCGCCTCGGAAAATCCGATATCTCCGACTCTCCCTTGAGGTATCAAACTTTTAATAAAATCTTTGACCTGAACGGTTAATGTATCAGCATCGCGCAATTTAAACGCTTTTTTTAGGCTCGAACCACGTTCAGCACTGGTCATTGCTCTGATCATTCCTTCTCTGCACAAATTTTCCAATTGTTTCCTGACCGCTTTATAAGAAACTTCAACTCCGGTTTTGCGCAATTCTTCCTGTATGAATTGTGGAGAAAACGCCCGTTTCCCTGCCTCTCCTTCAGGAATCAAACGCTTGACGAAATCTCTAATCACATGACCTCGGGCACCTCTGGTAATCGCCCTTTCTCTAAAAATTTTTGTACGTTCCTCCGGGGACTTATTCGCCCAAAAGCCTTTACCGCTCCCCGCTGTCTTCGCGAAATACTTCATTACCCCGAAGACTTCCACCGCATCAACCGCAAATCCTGTCACTGCACCGGTCGACACGTCAGCAAAAGCATATATTGATGGCACTTCTCTTGTGGCTATAAAATCTTCCGGCAGTTCCGCCGCAAGACGATTCGCGGAATTTAATATTGCGGCACCTGGCGAAAGCAGCCACGGCAGAGCCGTTCCAGCCGAAAGTGTATATTCCGAAAATGTAACGGCACCTGGATTCAACGCAGAAACCGGGCCAGTTGCACCGGTTCCAGTAATAGTAAAGTTCACTCCATTTAAAATGTTAACCATATTAAGCAAAGCGCTCCATGAACTTGTTCCAGCCCCAGTAAACTACGGCCGCCAGATCATTGCAATCTGAAATAAAATCCGGCGCTCTTTCCGGATCAAATAGAAGTGTCGTCCACTCCGAAAACGCCTCGGAATAGCGATTCTTGTAATAGCCGCTTCCACCGAGCAAATCCCTGACCCTGATCCTCTGCCCAAGTCCTCCCGCATCGAGCGCCAATATCACCCTTTCCAACAATGGCCTGCCTAACACGCGAGCGACGCTTTCGCCGCATTCATGAAGAAGAACATCTCTCATTTTTTTTGGATGACGCAGCAATCTTTTCTTATAATTGAACAAACATATGTCCTTTGCAAACTCTCTCCACGCTCCGATCGCCGGCATGGTCTCCTTGGGATAATAATATTTGCTTGCATGCTGACAAACCGCGATCCTTTCTACCCTCTTAAAAAGAATGGCCGGCAACGATTTGAGCTGTCTTCTTATCTCGTCTTTAATGTCTTTAAAAAGTTCCATGTCGTCCGCATCTGATTCGAGCCTTATCACATGTTCTTCACCGGACGGTGTCGTCACAACCAACGACTGGCTGAATATTCCATTCTTACATCGTACGGAACCTTTGAATCTAACGCTTACAGGGAGCGTAAATTCAGGGAGCTTGGGGCTTGGCAACATCGAATCGGCCAAGCGCTTTATCTCGTCTTCCGTTGCCTCGCGCCAGTTCGTGCCTTTGGATGTCCTGTCGCGCTTTAACATGATTATCGAATCGCCATCGCCGGATGCATCGAAATGATGCATTCTCGCCCTGCGCGCCTCGTTCCCCACCTTGCGGAGATAAAAATAATAATTCGTACGGCCGATCCGTTCTATCTGCGAGTGCCTGATCTTTGATCCGGCGGGCGGCAACGCATCGCTTATCGGATCGAGGACGGAATCGCCTTCGGAAACATATAAGGCCTTCTCCTGGCCCATGTTCACCTCGATCACGATTCCAGGATCTACGTGACATACGCCGTTCGGCCGCTCTACCAGGGCTATGATCCTGCCATCGTTCTCTTCGAGTATTATTAAGCCGTCCTTTCTTTCGATCTCTCTTCTTATCTGAAAAAAATGCCTCTCACAATCTAACCCATCTATCATGGCCCATTTATTCCTTATCGAATAATAACTGCCGAACAGTTCATCGGACGTTATATCAGCGGCGAATATCACCGGTTTTCCATCGGCCTCTGCTACGAACTCGTAGATATTGCCGCCGGCGTGAGCTATACTTTTGAAGTACGGAGCGATATCTATGTCATCGCTTACTTTCATCCCTGGAAAAAGACGGAATAGTATCTCGGCCTTTAAGTTGACATTAATGCTAGAGAGAAAACTTTTTACTGTGAACACCACGCCATCGTCGTTCGTGTAGCAGCGTTCACCCTTGGCGCAGCTGATCATCATTTGAAACAGGCCCAAGGTTATTTTTCTGCAATGGCCATATTCATGGCTTCGATCAAGATCCAACTCTGGCAAATAGAGGGCGACGGCATCCAGCCATTCTGCGCTCATCCGTCCAAGGGCCTGGACCTTCGGACATTTGTCGATGGCAAAAAAACCCAAATTGAATACGGAAGCAAATACATCCAACGCCTGCGGCTGGACCGGTGCGCCCGTCGGCATAATACAAGGCACAGAGCCCAAGCCCAACGAAAATCCAGTCAACAAGCCGTTATATATAGACCCGATCATATACGCCCGTTATCGTCATTTCCTGCAAATAGTTGCGTACTTTTTTCTCAATTATTTATTAATTCAAGCTTTTTCTTGCGGGGCAGCTTTTTGATCTCGCATTCGCGCTTCAAGGCCTTTGACTTTGTGCGGTGAGCCTCCGAATAGACGATCGTCTTAACGCCGCGCCGCGTGTATTTCGCGCCTTTGCCTTCTTTATGCTTGGCGAACCGCGCCGCAAGGTCGTTGGTTACGCCGGTGTAAAGGGTTCTATCGGAACATTCTATAATGTAAAGATACCACTTGGGCATAGAGGCATGTTCTCTAATACGCCGCCAGCGCAAGTTTCAAGGAAATAAAATATCTGCGATCAATTTTTATCGACTAGCTTGTTGTATGCCTTAAGAAACAGAACACCTAGGTTTTTGTGAGGCGGGACGTAGCTTCTAAACTCCTCCATCTTAATGTATCTCTTTTCGACCTTTGCCCAAAACGCCGGCCAATTAACATCGCCTTTAAGCATGGCTTCGTTAAGCATTTTAAATACCGGATCGTTCACCTTCATTGTGCCGGTCTGTTTTGTGGAGATGATATGCGCGTCGGGAGCTTTTAGAAGCACCGCTGAAACCGTGTTATAACCGCCGCAGGAACCAAGCGATACTATCTTTGCAGAAGCAGGAATTCGATTGATCGTTTTATCAGCGTGATAGCTGTGGCCTCTGTGTACGATAACTGTCGGCTGCAAATTATTCTTTTCAAATTCTTTTCGAATTTCATCTGGCCCCTTTTCAACCGCATCGGTTGTCGGTTTATTGGCGTACATCTCTACGCGCTTTCCATGAACCCTGGCAGAACGCACAACAACATATGTTCCCTTATCCTCTATTGTCCATCCGGGTTTACTCTTATATTGCCCGGTAAAGTTGGCAAACGATGCGTTTCCATCTTTATCTTCATAGAAGAAATATTGCTGGACGTTCGTTCCGTTAGAATTGAACAGGTCTTTCGATCCAATACTGGTCAGGTCCTGAAGCTGATATGTTTCCGACATCTGCTTTATCCACTCTTCGTTGATAACGGCCTTCTTGGAGAACATACCCGCCAAAAGGCCATAGAGCGTTATCGATTCCTTGCCGCCCGAATTTTGAACGCGTTCAAATTCATTTTTGATGGTCTCTTGAAGTATGGCGAGAGTTCCCTTATCAGTTATCATGCTGAACGCGTCCGCAACGGCAACGGCTTCCGAAAGGGGTTTAGGAGCGCCTTCCAGGCCAGATACGAACGACACCAAAAGTTCTCTTTGCTTGTCAACCGGCATCGTTCCAAGGAAATCGTTCAGCCTATTGTACGAAGCGCAGAGCTTAACGAACGTCCTAAAGCGGTCGTTGCCTAACCGCGCAAGTAGCTGATCTCCGGATACGCCTTCCTTCTTCATGGCGAAAAGAAGGCGGTTAAATAATCCCTTGAACGAAGAGGTGAACATCTCTTCTTCGGCATGGACCATCATCGTGTATAATTTGTCCGCGCCTGCATCTTCTACCGATTTAAATCTTACCGCGTCGGGCGATTCATGAAGATTGTTTATCCCCCAGACCGCTCTAAGCGAAATATCTTTAATTTCGTTTGCAACGTCATATTTTCCAATAGCGTTAGGCTTCACCGCGAGTGCTAGAAGCACCTTAAAATATCCTGCATCGTCTCTTACAAGCTCGCCCGCCTGTTCGATCGTCAGCTCTTTCGAGATCACCTTGTCAAGGATTGCGGCCATCTTTCTCTTATCGACATCCGTATAGGCGTTATCGCTATAATCGGTATCGATTATCTCTACTATCGCCTTGCATACGGGGTTCTTGCTCCTCTTCAGCATTTCGTAAACTGGATGCGGGTATTGGTATCCAACCGCCGAGGATGGCGATGCTTGCGCTGCCTTTTCCGCCACCAGCGCGATATATGGCTCTTGACCGCGAACGCCCGCCTGCTCCATCGCTGCTCCGGGATCTTCATTGACAATATTCGTTGCGGCCATTTCTGCCATATTAGGTGCGTAGGGCCTATCTCTACTTCGGCCCGCATATTGCAGTGCAGACCAGGGATCTTCTTTAGCCAGGTTTCTTGCCGCAGTTCCTGTGACCTCTGCATCGTAGGGTTGTTTTTCATACCGAGACTCATAGTTTAGAGCGGAACGGGGATCTACATCAGCAAGTTCTCTTGCCGCCTTTTCTACTACCTCCGGCTGGCCATTAAAGATTTCGGAATTATAAAGCACGGACGCCGGATCTTTTTCAAACGCCGGAAGTTTTCTGATCCCAGCATCCGAAAACATTTTGAACGCCCTGCCAAATTCCCGAACGGTAAAATGTTTATTAAAATAATCGAGAAGATCGATATCATCGATATGTCCGTCGCCGTTCGTATCCATAAGCCGATCGGCTTCCTGCACATCGATATCGTTATCACCGTTATGTGCCTCCGGAAAGGCTTCAAGCAGGCGCTTCAGAAGTTTCTGATCTTCCGCATTTTCCACCGGCTTGCCGTTTATAGTTATACCACCAGCCATATATTACTATTATCGGCTGGCGATATACCCAAAGTTGCTAGGATAAAACGCTGCAATATCAATATGTTGTATAGGCTTAAACCGAAATCTTAGAATCGACAGAAAAGGCGCCGCCTCCTCTGATAATTACGGCTATGGCAACGGCTATGGCAAGCAGATGATATTCGAAACCTTCGCCAGCCTGACTCCCGGACCAATTCATAAAAAATCCGTTGTGATAATGGACCATAGCTATAGCTACGCCCATATTCACAGCGATGCCGAACGCTGCGATCCTGGAGAAAAGTCCCAAAACTAGTGCGATCGGCCCGGCAAATTCCGCCATTATAGCTAAGAACGCAAAGAACGCCGGTATTCCCATCTGTTGAGTGAAAGAGCCCATCGTGCCGGCAAAACCGTGGCCACCGAACCATCCAAGGACTTTTTGCGCACCGTGAGGAAAGAATACGGCGGCGAGAAAAAGCCTTGAAACCGTGGCTGCATAGTCATCCCCATTTGTTTTCAGGAAAAAGTTTATGAACTTCATATGTGTCTCCCTTCGGTTCGGAGCTATTTCTGAAACGACGATTTTATTCTTTTGAGCTCTTCTTTCAACTCGATGATCCGTTCTTCTCTGCCCATTGCCACATTGTTGAATATTTCCAGATCGTGCAATTTTGCATTAAGTTCGTTTTCTATTTTAACTCGATCACCGATATCCGAAAACATAAGAAGAAGATGCTGTTCATTCTCGATCATGACCGGTACAAATTGGCAATAAAGCCAGCATTCTTTGCCAAACGTACTTATAAAATGGCCGGTAGCCTGTTGAGGGACGCCAGTGATAAGTGTTTTTTCAGCCACATCCAGCATCCCAGCCCTCTTCCAGGATTCCAGCTGCCTAAAATTCTGTTTCAGGACTTGATCTATGTTTGCACCTATGATCAGCCCAGCGCTACGGCTGGCATTGATACACTGTCCCTTGGAATTGTATATGATGATACCTGCCGGCACGTTGTCGAGCATCGCCTTCTGCAACACAAGAGAATCTGACATGTTCTTTTCGATCTTCTTGCGGCCGGAAATATCGCGGCACAACGTTAGTATCCTGTTCACTCCCCGAATATTCACAACGGTCGCATTTATTTCTATGGGCGTAACCTTTCCCTTAGCATCTTTATAATCGATCTCAAGGTTCCTTACGAAACCATCCTCGATACATTTCTTGACCGCTTCGGCATTCTTTTCTTTTTCGCTGCATGCCGTCCATTCAACAACGCCCTTGCCGCGTATCTCATCAAGCGTTGCGTGGCCTGTAAGGCGCACATATTCCTGATTTGCATCAACAACCTTACCACCCAGGTCCACTACTACATAGCCGGTATTTGTAGTTTCGACGAGCGATTTATAGAGCGATTTATAGAGCGATTCTCCTTCGCGCAAAGCGGCATCGGCCCTTTCTATTTCGGAAATGTCAGTTTCAAGTTTTAAATTCTTTTCGTTTATCTCAAGTTTTGTGTATCCAAGTTCCGCGATAAGAGATGCCATTTCGCCCAACCAAGAGATCGTAGCCTTAAATTTCTCCTCCGAAACCACGGGCACTTTTTTTAACGCTACGAGATATTCCTTCTCGTTGTAATCGAACAACTTTGCCTGCCTCTTATAGAAATCAATATCAGGTTCCTTAAAAAACACCTGCCCCGATATTAACGTCGCCAGGTGTTTTCCTTTTATGACGATCGGTGTTGCGCCGTCCATAAGGCCAAGCCCGCACGATATTATTTTCAGTTGGCCGGTAGTGTTTAGATTTTCGACCATTATAGCGTCGCTTTTTTCGCATATTTTAAGAGATTCGAGATGAACCCTGTGAAATTTTGTGCAGATATCTCTCCAGCCCGCGCCTATAAGAAGTTCCCCATCAGGATACGAAACAAATCCGACGCTATTACCGGTTGTATCGCTGAACAGGTGAAATATTCTCTTCAACTTTTCGATGTCGATAAGATCGCGTATAGAATACTTTCCATCGACAAGATCGGCCTTAATCGCTTCTCTGGAGTTAAGGAGTTTCGTCACGGTTAATTTATAGAATATAAATTTAGAACAATCAAGTTTTAAGTCCTTACAATGATTAATTTGATATCAAATCATTTTAATGATAAAAGGGAAACATGGAATCAATGATGAGAATTCTGGCACTGGCATTTTTACTCGCAACAATATCCGTATTCGTCATCATTTCGAACTTTTTTGGCGGCATGAGTGCAAGGCCTGGTTCGGCTGGCGGCGCAAACGAAAGCGTCGCAAGCGACACGTTCGTAATACCCGCTTCCACGACAACGCCCATCAGTGTAAATGACGGCGCCTCCGACAATACGTACGTGCCGCCACCACCTCCCGGGCCTAACGAAACGGCGCTTGTGGAAGGCGTTTATGCAAGGGTTACGCGCGGCGAGACCGAAGAATGTTCTCTTAGCGCATACGATTCGGTGGGGCTTAGAAAGAAATCCGATAACATTTCTTATATAATCATTGGCAACGACGACATTTTTTTCGATGCAACATATAATCTCGCCTACGATAGCAGCGCAAACACTTGCTCGTTCTCTTTGAACGAAGGCGCAACGAAATATTATTACACCTGCGAGATATGGATAGATACCGACAAGAACAAACCAAAGATAAAGGTCGTAAATATCAGAACAGTTATAACGAACGAGTTCGGCTCCGAAAGCGAAACATATTGCGACGACGGCGAAGAATTTATTCTGAAATAATTTTCAAAACGTTTCCAAGAAGGCCTTTCGTCTGTTCCCTTATCGAATCATCTTTAATGCCGGACGCAGCTTTATCAAATATTTTATAGACCGCGATGGGATCTTTTATATCCAGGTTCCTTCCCGCGACGCCGAATGGGATCAACAGCACATCATGCGCTCCTTCAACGATGACCTGTCTTTGCGTGAACGCGTCGCCCTTTTCTATTACATATGAAAGCGTATTCTTTAACAGCTCGTTGCCCATATCTTCCTTGCCGGCGCCATAATACTTCGAGACCATCAGCAACTGGACAAAACAACCGATAGCCATCGCGCAAACCGCTTTTGACTTTTCAACGATAAGATCGGCCGTTTCCTTGATAGCCTTTTCCGGCGAATCATATTTCAGCGCAAAGGCCGCCTGCGTCAACAAATCGCTTGCAGTGAAGGCGTTCGTCTTTGTTAAAAGCGAAACGGCTTCCTTTATCAGATCGCAACCTTTTTTCTCGTCGCCAATCTTGATAAGTCCGGCGCCAAGCGCTATGAAAGCATCGGCTCTTTTAATGGGATCGGTCAGTTTTCTGGCGGACTCGATATATTTTTTATAATCATCGGCGGTAGAGATCTTTCCCTTTGTTTGATCGACAAGCTTTCCGTTCTCCAGAAAATATTTTTCATTGCCACATTGAAAACTTCCCCTGCCATCGTCGTTCATGTCCCACAAAGCTCTGCTAGCCTCTTTAAAACAATCGGCCTTGTCCGGAGAATAAATTACATGGCCGTTGTTCGATATAATTATGTCTTCTTTATCTATACCTTCGGGATCTCTGCCAAGTGTAACTGCCATGCCGTTCTTTATTAGGTTTTCAATTATTACAAACATAATCCCTCCTTTAATAACCGGCCTATAATGACATAACCGCAATGTCAACAGTTATGGTCACCCCCAATATAATCATTGGCTTTTAAAAAAACACCTGCATCAAATTCAAAGGCTGAACTTGAAGGGTGACCAATATATGGCCCCTCTCAAGCAACGCATAGTTGATTTATTTCCACTAAAGACAGACTATAAGCGCTTAGCTATTGTATTAGCATGGGACAAGGAGTAACCTGCGCCCTATTGAGTTAACAAAATAAGGAGGCCGATATGAAGAAGGTAACAGTAATGATCTTGGCGGTATGTTTGAGCTTGGCATTTTGCATCACATCTGCACGTGCAGAGGACAAAGGTGAAGTAAAGTGCCATATGGGTTTTTCCATGCACAGCTGGTCGGTATTTTACAAGTCCGGGAAGGGAACCGGCACGATCACCTGCGATAACGGACAGAAAGCCAGCGTCAAACTTCGTAGTCATGGCGGTGGAATTACGTTCGGCAAGAGCAAGATTGTAAATGGCGAAGCAACTTTCTCCAAGGTATCGAGCATCAACGAGCTGTTCGGCGGATATGCGAGCGTTGGTGGAGATGCCGGCGCAGGCAAATCAGCTGGCGGACAGTCGATGACCAAGGGCGAAGTATCGATGTCGTTGTCGGGAACCGGCAAAGGCGTGGATATAGGCTTTGACTTCGGCAAGTTTAAGATTACACGGAAGTAACCTAATAATTGCCCACGGTAACTGGCAGCGAAACGCCTCTGAACATAAAGTATGCGGCGCCGACAAGGCAAAGTCCTGCGAGCAGGAAATCGACCTTTAGCGGCTCCTTCATATAAAAAACGCAGAAGAGCCCAAACACGCCCATCGTGATTATTTCCTGCATCACCTTAAGCTGGCCTAAGGTGTAAAATCGGTAGCCTATTCTATTGGCCGGCACCTGCAGGCAATATTCAAAGAACGCAACGCCCCAGCTAACGAGTATCGCCAATATCAGCGCCCTGCCCTTCATGTCCTTTAAATGTCCATACCACGCATAGGTCATAAAAATGTTCGAGCAGACAAGCAACAACATTGGATAAATTCTCATAGCGGCATCATATATTTGAGTTAAAATTATTTTGCCAATCAAATATTTTTTTACGGGTGTAGCTCTCTGCCGAATCAGACCAGGTACATTTTAAACATTCGATTATTCCTTTGATAAGCGCATTTTTTGAATATATATATGTACAAAGAAAAAGGAGGCTATTATGACAGACTCAAACAGCGGACACAAAATGCCCATTGGATATATCTATTGGCTTTTTGGTTTCATGGGCGCGCACCGGTTCTATTACGGAAAGCCTGTAACCGGCACGATCTGGTTCTTTACTCTGGGGCTTTTGGGCATTGGCTGGATAGTAGATCTCTTCCTTATCCCGTCGATGGACCGCGAAGCCGATCTAAAGTTTACACAGGGCACTATCGACTATACGCTGGCATGGATATTTCTTACCTTCTTTGGGGTTCTCGGCATCCATCGTTTCTATATGAAGAAATGGGTGACCGCCATCATATGGTTCTTCACCGGCGGCCTCTTTCTCATTGGCGTACTCTACGACTATTGGACCTTGAACGATCAGATAGCCGAGATCAACTCGCGCGGATAGATTTGCCTGCCCGCAAGCTGTCATTGCGAGCCCCGAAGGGGCGCGGCAATCTCCCGTTGACCTCCTTAATGCACCGACTTTCGCCTTAATTGTTGTGGCAGCATCAGCCGACGGATAGCCTCGAACACAACTTTGAATTGTTCGTCGTACTTTCCTTCAAGCTCTTCCAATTTGCGGACAAGGTCTTTGTGGCTTGAGAGGATCTCGCGCAGGCGGACGAACGCGCGCATGACCTCAATATTAACATTGATCGCCCTATCGCTATTTAACACGCCTGATAACATAGCCACACCTTGTTCGGTAAAGACCAAAGGTAAATACTTGCGATGTTTTCCGCGCCCAGTCTTTAAGGTCGCAATTTGCGACCTTAAAGAATCATACTCTTCTTCGCTTAGCTGGAACATGAAATCGGCTGGAAATCTTTTAATATTTCTGCGTACTTGTTCGTTCAACCTTCTAATACTGACCTGATAAAGATCCGCCAGATCACTATCCAGCATAACCTTTTGTCCTCTGATCAAAAGAATGCTTCTTTCGATTACTTCGGCGGGAATAATATTGCTCATATGATCATCTCCATCTTGAGGTCGCAATTTGCGACCTCAAGTTCATGAGCAATATTTATGCCATAACCTTCACTTTTCTAAATTGCTGAAATAATGGAGATTATATTTTGGAGATGTCTGGCGTATCAAAAGAAACTGACGAAAAGTGGACAGGTAACTATTTGCTCCGTCATAAGTGGTGGACTTTAATTAAGTGTGTATCCCAGGAGATTAGAACACTTTATTGACATTGAAAGAACGTTCGGGCTATCTAGGTTTATCAAATGAACGACGTTCTTAACAAAGCTATTTCTCTGGTCTTCTCGTCTGAAAGGCGAATGCCCGCGCACTTTACGACGAGCGGCGAACGAACGCAGTCATTTTGTATCGATTTCGAACCACTACGCAAGGAAGACGATTACGAGATGGCTTCGGAGTCGTGGTATACTCTCCCAAACGATGCCGAACTTACCAAAGCCCAGCATTATCTATTATTACGATGCGGAGAAGACATAATGGTGGGAGCATTTATTTTGGAAAAGTTTGGCGGCAAAGAACACGTTAAAGAGATGGCCGATACGATCCTTCGCGAAAATATCGAGCTGTATAAAGATAAGGTCGGAAATTTAGATAAAGCCCTCTCCTCTGCCAAATGGGCCGATTGGCTAGCCCACTGCGCCGAATTCGGCATAAGCAGAGCTGATCGTACGTTCAAGTTTTTTCCCTGATTATCTCACAATGTTCTGGCTTGAATGCGGTAAACTTCGAGATCTTCTTTATCAACGCATCTTCGTCATGCGAGCCTACAAATTCGATCTCAAGACAACGGTCTTCCGGATGAATGCGCCATCTTACCCAGCCACCAGATAGAAATTCCAGATCCGGAAACCTGGATCTCCACCAAACAAGATGCAACGTATTACCTATAGTAATAATATTTCCGTCGGGGTCGATAAAACCTTTATTCATAAGAAGCCCCATCTACAGTTCAATACCATTATAGGATCCATAACGGCTAACCAGTTTGCCTTTAGGTTTTCCCTTCAGATAGACATAATAGAATAGGCCTTTGTCACTTTGACTCATTTCATATCCAAGCCAGTCGCACGAAAGAGAGCTGCCACCACAATCTACTACACATAGATCGCTATACTTTTCTTCGCCATCAACCACCTTAATGAACTCTAAGCCTTGCTCTTCCCAAAACTTAACAATTAATTCATTGTCATTAGGCCCCATGGTCGTTTCACAGTATAAGTTATCGTCATGAAATACGGTCTTACCTAACATATTTTTCTGCATTTCCAAGATCCCAGCCAAACCACCAATAGCTTTGCATCGGTTAATTCTATCCATAGGAATTACTACTCCAGAAAATTGAATCATAATGGCCATATTTTTACCTCAATTAAAGTTCCTTTCTAAATTCCTTTAAACTTAGTATTTTTGCTTTTCTGGGAGGTTGTTTAACTTGCTTGGAATACTCTGAAAAGTTGCCATCTAAAACGACTAAATCACAATAAGAACAAGGCACGTGAGCATGAAAAAAGTCTTCATAATCACTCTTCTTAATTTTAGTTTTAATATCGCGGCGATACATATCTCTAAGATCTTCTCCTAAAAAAACTAAAGGCATACAATTAACACGGTTTTTTCTTACATGATCATAAAAGGAATCAAATTCATCGTTGGTCATGTCATTCCCGGTTTCCTTCAACAAATCAACCATCTTCTCCCTAATTTTAATTTTCCTCATCATATTTAGTTGCGAACCAGTATATTTATTAATTGCTTTCTCATGGTCATCTTTAAACAGCTGCCATATGACAAGCATGCGTTTCCTTTCATTTTCTTTATATATTTTAAACGATACATTGCTGTAGGCAATCCAGTCTCTTTCAGTAAAGGTTATGATGGGCTCAAGTTTTTTAACTAAGGTGCTAACATTTAGTTCTTTGACAGCGTCATTATAATATTCATGAACAAGTTTTTTAATATTAGGAATTACCTGAATGTTAAGACGATACGATTTAACTGCGTTGGCAATCTCTACTTTCTCTATTTCAGCGTGATCAATCCGAATCCACCGCAAAGGGATATCTCCAGAATCAATAAAATTGATGATATTTCTTCTGCTGGCACCATCATCTTGATTAAGTATTTCAAATACATTTACCCATGACAATAATAACACATAATTATATTTCTTTACGAATATTTTAAAACCATCCCATTTTTCCTTATTTTCCGTAATGGTCCTAATCGCGCAATGATCCAAATATAGATATTGTTCAGTCATAAATGATTCTCAAGTAAACAATTATTAATGTAGTTGTCCGGCAGCAAACAGTCCTTTGCCCCTTTTAAAACAACATCTCTATATTTATCGGAGGGTTCCCCTTGCTGCTGACCCGTCCTGAAATATACCCACGCTTCATAATGTGTACCGGAAGCATCACATACCGAAACTTGTTTTCTGTTATAACTTCTCGGATAGCCTTCGTACTTATTGAGTTTCACTAGGTCTGCACTGCTAATTTCATAAAGCCCACCCCATACAATACTATTCTTAGCCTCAATTATGTTTGCAACAGATTTGCCGCTCCATGTAAATGATTTGCCATCGTAGATGAACTGGAACTCTTTAAGAAATGATTTTGTTATAAAACGACTATCTGGGCATCTTTTCAACATTTGTGCATGATTCATATTTGAACCATATGCAAAGTAATACATAAAGAATTGCATATCATAATTAATAATCCACTCAAGGTTAATGTGGCTTGTATTGTGAATGACCTGTCACATAAGTTTCCTTAATTAGAAATATTGGCCAATGTTATTATAACCAGCTTATTCTCTTGAAGTTTCTTCATATCTGAACTAATTAAATAATGAGCTAATTAATCATAAGTATTATCTAAATCTATGCCGACATTAAACTGGATTGGAAAGAAATCTGTAGAAAATCATCATCTGCAGGTGCCGTTTCATCTTCTTAAAGATGTGCCGGATTTATCTACTGGTGATCCGGGAACTGGTAATTTAATTATTGAAGGTGATAACCTTTTAGCACTAAAAGCTTTATTGCCATACTACTCCAGACAAGTGAAATGCATATACATTGATCCCCCATATAATACTGGCAATGAAGGTTGGATATATAATGATAATGTAAATAGCCCTGAAATCCATGAATGGCTTGGCAAAGTTGTTGGCAAAGAGTTTGATGATTTAACGAGGCACGATAAATGGCTTTGCATGATGTACCCACGTCTCAGCCTGCTACGGCAATTTATGAAGGAAGATGGGGTTATTTTTATCAGTATAGGTAAAGATGAATTAGCTAACCTCATTACTCTTTGCGATGAAATATTTGGTCGTTCGAATTTAGTCGAAGTGTTTATTTGGAATACACATGGACATACTGAAAATCAAGAAGACATTACAGGTGTCCACGAATATATTTTACTCTATGCTAAGAATAAGGACTTGCTTAGAATTCGAAAGACTGTAGACCCTAACGTTCCTGAAGATTCTAAAATTCGTCGTGATTTTGCGGAAAACTCAATTACCAAGAATGGGCACAAAAACCCACCAAGCTCAATTGAGCTGCCTATCGGGTTCCCTTGTGAAATAGAAAGTTTAAACTCGCCAAAAATGAGTAAATTTGACGAATTTCATGCGGCTACTGAATCTCACGGTTTTATCACTCGAGAGCTGACGAAGCGGTTTTCAGTTACTTATCCTGTAAAACAAGATTCGATGGTTGTTGAAAATGGGCGACTTGCAAAAGCTTGCCGTGTTTACTCGGGCTGGATGTCGGCAGATAAACTTAAGGAGTTTATTGCAAACAAATGCCTACCAATTAAAGACGGCAAAACAACTCTTTGCTTCTACTTATCTAAGAATGGCGTAATTTATTACCGTCGCGATGGTCGTGAATCACATTTCGTACAAAGTGTATTATCTAACCTTGGAACAACGGAGCTGAATAAATATTTGCTTGAATCAATGGGCATACACTTTACGTATCCAAAACCATGCGAACTTATATCTTATCTTTGTTCGCTCTATTCTGAAAAAGACGACATTATTCTTGATTCTTTCGCCGGTTCAGGAACCACGGGTCATGCCGTTCTGGAACTAAACCAAAGGGGAGGAGATAGAAAATTTATTTTAATTGAGATGGATTCCACGATTTGTCAAAAAGCTACAGTTTTACGTCTGCGCAATCTGTGCAATGGTTATAAAACAGCTGATGGAATTGCCACTGCCGGTTTAGGTGGAGGGTTTCGTTTCTGTCAACTTGATGAACCTCTATTTGACGAAAAAGGAAATATCCGAACTAGTGTAAAGTTTGCCGAACTTGCACAGCATGTCTATTTTACCGAAACTGGCGAGCCTCTTCCTAAACAATCGAGGATCAATAGTCCGTTATTGGGTACTTATAATGGCATAGCCATTTATCTTTTGTATAATGGTATTTTGAAAGATAAATCTCAAGATGGTGGAAATGTTTTAACGATCGATATGTTGACCGACTTACCAAAACACAGTGGTCCAAAGGTTATTTACGGAACAGCGTGTAGAATTGGTGCCGCTAGGTTGCAAAAACAGAACATATCCTTCAAACAATTGCCTTACAAACTCAAGGTGAATGCACTATGAACTTAAAAGAGTATCAACAACAATCACTTGATTGCTTAGAAAAGTTCTTTAATATTTGCAAAGAATCCAACAACCCCTCGAATGCCTATGAAGAAACGACCCGTGATTGGTTCGGCACGCCTCTCCATTATCGTCCGTTGCCTACTCTACCTAAAGTTCCGTATATTTGCCTACGCATTCCAACTGGCGGCGGGAAAACGCTTGTGGGGGGGATGGCCATTGAACGGGTCAACCGTAGTCTCCTGTTCACAAGACATAGTGTCACAATTTGGCTTGTCCCATCGGAACCTATCCGAGAACAGACTTTAAAAGCATTGCGGAGTCCATCTAATCTTTTGCACCAAGCAGTATTCTCATCTCTGGGGGATGTAGTAGTGTTGGATATAAACGAAGCCTTACGTGTTCAACCAGCAACACTAAATGGTGCCAACGTTATCATTGTTTCGACCATGCAATCATTTAAGCAAGAAGATAAAGATCGCCTCAATGTCTACAAACAAAGCGGCTCACTGATGCCCCACTTTGAAAACATCAGTGACCCTACAACCAAAGGCAATCATTCCTTAGTGGACGTTTTACGAATGCGGCATCCTTTTATTGTTGTTGATGAGGCTCACAACCAAGGGACTACACTAGCTTTCGAGACGCTGGCCCGATTTGAACCAAGCGCTATTCTCGAATTGACTGCAACACCAGACCGCTCGTTTCAGCCCAGTAACGTTCTTTGTAGTGTTTCTGCCGCGGCATTACAAGCGGCTGAAATGATTAAGCTTCCACTTGAGCTTATACGCAGGGCAAACTGGCAGGATGCCCTGAGAGATGCGATTGCGCGATTGAATTCCTTGCAGGAAAAGGCCAATGCCGAGATGTCAGTTACAGGGGAATATTTACGTCCAATTATGTTATTACAAGCCGAACGTCACACGGCAGAGCGAGAAACTCTTACCCCTGAGAGAGTAAAAGCCGCTATGCTGAGCGATTTCGGCGTGCCTGATGAAGAAATAGCGATTGCTACCGGTACAGTTGATGAAATTGCTGGAGAGGATATTTTATCAAAGCAATGTCGGAAGCGTTATATCATTACAATCGATAAGTTACGTGAAGGTTGGGATTGTCCCTTTGCATATGTATTATGCGCATTCCGAAATACCAATTCTGCCACTGCAGCTGAGCAAGTTCTAGGTAGAATATTGCGTATGCCATACGCCAAACGAAAGACTCATCCAGAACTTAATGAAGCCTATGCCTTCATAACTTCTGCAAACATGCAGGCAACTGTTGAAAGTTTGCGAGATGGATTGGTAAAAAATGGCTTTGAACGGCAGGAAACAAGAGAGTTAATTCATTCGCCAGAAGAATCCTTAGAAAACGATTTGTTTGCGTTGACCTCGTCGGTTACATTTTCTACACCGGAATTGCCATTAGCTGAAATGATTCCTTTAAACTTGAGGGATAAAATTGAGATTATTCCCGAGGAAGGATCCATAACAATAAAGGGCCATTTAAGCAAAGCTCAAGAAGTAATAGTAGAAGATATTTTTAAGACAACATTGGGCAAAGAAGCCGCAAGGCAGGCTTTTGTCAAATTGAACGAGCCAAAAGCCCAAAGACAGAAAACGCCCTCAGAAATGGGTGAACTTTTTCATGTTCCTGTTTTAGCTTATCGCAATGGAGATCTTTGGGAAGAATTTGAAGAAACACATATGCTTCAGGGCGATTGGCACATTCTTGACTATCCCACAAGCCTCTCGGAAGAAGAATTCAAGAAACCGGAGTCAAATGCGGAAGGTGGACGTTTCACAGTAACAGGCCAAGGCAGTATTCGTTTTGAATATTTAGACCGCGTTGAAACACAATTAGCGTGTTTCGATTATCAGAATGATTGGAGTCAAGTGGAACTTGTATTCTGGCTTGAGAGAAATATATTCGATGATAGCCTTATACCCGATGAAAAAGCGGCATTTCTAAATAGATGCATTACCAACCTTTTAGACGAACGAGGATTTACTTTAGAAGATCTGAGTTATGCAAAGTTCCGCTTACGTTCGGCGCTAGAAGAAAAGATCAAGCACCACAAACGAGATGCTATTAAAAAAGTTCATCAGAAGTTGATTTCTTCGCTTGATGCATTTTCCGTTGACAGTCGTTGCGAAGTAATATTTCAGCAAGGGCGTTATGCTTATAACTGGCAGTACAATGGTTTTAGGGTCTTGCCAAAACACTTTTTCCCAGTAATTGGTGACTTAAAAGCAGAAGGTGAAGAGCTTGAATGTGCTGTTTTTTTGGCAACACAACTCATTGGTGTTAAATATTGGGTGCGGAATATAGAACGCAAATCAACATCATTTTCGCTTCAGACATGCACCGACCGGTTCTATCCTGATTTTATCTGTTTACTTGATGATGGCCGTGTGTTGGTTGTTGAGTATAAAGGTGCAGATAGATGGGAGACATCAGATAGTGTAGAAAAACGCCAAATTGGCGAATTGTGGGCTAGACGTAGTAATGGCAAGGGCATCTTCATAATGCCCAAAGGCAAGGATTGGGAAGCTCTTAGATCTGCAATACTAATTAGATAAGAATAAATCCGGGGACACACACTTTCATCTCCCGACCGCAAAATAAGCCACATAGAACCAGCTAAAAACGCCGTACAGAAAACCACTCATGACGGAGCAAATTGAAAACTGTGGGAACGGGAGATCCCCGCTTTCGCGGGGATGACAGAATCTTGTTCGGGAGATTGCCACGCCCTTCGGGCTCGCAATGACACGCTTCAAACCTTTATCTAT
>CAIPVD010000045.1 GCA_903868375.1 uncultured delta proteobacterium | reverse complement strand
GTGCGTTTGCCGTTACGCGTCTGAAGCATCCAAAGTTTTCCCTGCTGGATCGTGAATTCAATGTCCTGCATATCGCGGTAATGTTTTTCAAGTTTCTGATATATCTTCTCTAGCTCGCCATATGCCTTTGGCATAACTTCTTCGAGCGATCTCTCTTCGTTAGATTTCTTGCCAGCAAGATTGATAGGCTGCGGAGTTCTGATACCTGCGACCACGTCTTCGCCCTGCGCGTTCACGAGGAATTCGCCGAAGAATTTCTTTTCGCCTGTGCTTGGGTCGCGTGTGAATGCAACACCCGTTGCGCAATCGTCGCCCATATTGCCAAACACCATCGCCTGCACGTTGACCGCCGTGCCCCAGTGGCCCGGGATATTATTAAGGCGCCTGTATTCAATCGCGCGCTTATTGTTCCAGGAACGAAATACCGCCGAAACCGCGCCGTTCAATTGTTCCCAAGGATCGTCCGGAAATGCGCGGCCTAATTTTTCATGGACCATCGCTTTATATTGCTGGCACAGGCCCTTCCAATCTTCGGCGGTTAGGTCTGTATCGAGGCGCAAGTTCTTCGCCTTTTTCACTTCATCAAGCTTATGTTCGAAATGCTCGCGGTCTATTTCTAGAACGACATCGGAATACATCTGGATAAAACGGCGATATGCATCATATGCAAAACGCTCGTTGCCTGTGCGTTCAACTAACCCACGCAGCGTTTCGTTGTTTAAGCCTAAGTTTAAGATCGTATCCATCATGCCCGGCATGCTGGCACGCGCGCCGCTTCTAACGGACAACAGGAGCGGGTTCTTTGTATCGCCGAACTTCGCTTCCATTTTCTTCTCTACGAACGCAACGCCGTCCTTCATGTCTTTATCAAGCCCCTTCGGCATCTGCTGGTTCTCTTCATAATAAGCAGTGCAGACCTCGGTCGATATCGTGAATCCAGATGGAACCGGAATTCCCAAGTTCGCCATTTCTGCTAAGTTGGCACCTTTGCCTCCAAGCAGGTCTTTCATCTTTGTGTTGCCTTCTGCCTTTCCTGGCCCAAACGTGTAGATATACTTCTTGCTCATTTCTTTATACCTTTCCTTTCTATTGGTTGAACTTTGACTTTAAATAGTCGGTTAATTTATCGGCTGATATTCTCTCCTGCACCATGGTGTCCCTATCACGGACGGTAACTGCATTATCCTCCTGCGACTGGAAATCGAACGTTACGCAGAACGGTGTGCCTATCTCGTCGTGACGGCGATATCTCTTGCCGATCGAACCCGCGCTATCGAAATCTGAAACGAAATGTTTGCGCAGTTCTTTCTCTATTTTTCGCGCCGGTTCGCTTATCTTATCGGAGAGCGGGAAGACTGCAACCTGGAATGGTGCAACGGATGGCGCAAATCCCATAACGATGCGCTCTTCGCCATTCACCTGCTCTTCGCGGTACGCATCGACCAAAACTGCAAGCAGCGTTCTATCAACGCCAACTGATGTTTCTATGACGGATGGAACGTAACGTTCTTTTGCCGCTTCGTCGAACCACGAGAGATCTTTTCCACTCGTCTTTATATGTTGCGAAAGATCGTAGTTGCCGCGGTTAGCGATACCTTCCATTTCAGAAACGCCGAAAGGCATTTCGAACTCAACGTCGGTGCATGCTTTTGCGTAATGCGCAAGCTCGTCGTGGCTATGCGGGCGCAGGCTTAAATGATCTTTCTTTATTCCTAAACCCAAGAACCAGTTGAAGCGCTCGGCGACCCAATACTCGAACCATTTTTCCGATTCGTTTTCGCGACAGAAAAATTCCATTTCCATCTGCTCGAATTCGCGCGAACGGAAGATGAAATTTCTGGGCGTGATCTCATTTCTAAAAGCCTTGCCGATCTGAGCAATGCCGAACGGGATTTTTTGCCTGCTGGTTGCG
>CAIPVD010000044.1 GCA_903868375.1 uncultured delta proteobacterium | reverse complement strand
TGGGAAGTGATCGACGCCGCCAAGACAAAACCGTACGGCTTTCAGGCGTTCTATCCAGGTCCCGGCCTTGGCGGTCACTGCATTCCCATAGACCCGTTCTATTTAACTTGGAAGGCCCATAAATATAATTTCTCCACCGACTTTATCGAACTGGCGGGCGAGATAAATACTGACATGCCTCATTATGTGGAGGAGAAGATATTCGAAGTTCTGAACGGGCAAAAAAAGACGATCAACGGAGCGAAGATACTTGTCTTGGGGCTTGCTTATAAGAAAGACGTGGACGATCAAAGAGAATCGCCGGCATTTCCGCTCATCGACCTGTTAAGAAAGAACGGCGCAGTTGTATCTTACAGCGATCCCTATGTGCCGGTTTCGAATGGGATCGAACATTCCGCTCATATCAAGATGCGCTCGGTTAAATTGACAAAAGAACGACTTAAAGGTTCTGATCTTGTGCTTTTAATAACCGATCATTCGGATTACGATTACGCGTTCATCGAAAAACATGCTGGGTGCATAGTAGATACCAGGAACGCGTTTGCATTGCATGGGATAAAGAGTAAAAAAATATTCAAGGCATAAGTAATGATATCGTCAAAAAAATACGTAGCCGCCTTCTTTTTTGCAGCGAGCGTTTTGATTCCGTTGTTGAGCATTGCTTCGAGCTCCGATATCGAGGTCAGGCGCGACATTTTAAAAAAAGAACCGGAGGTCACCCAGCCTACGACGGACAAGGTTTTTACCGGAGCATCGTACGAGTTTGGCGTTGTCGATCTGCCATCAGGCGGGCAAGATTGGACCGTTGTGACCGGGCGCATCGCTTATATTTACAACAATCTGCAGCTTCCGTATTTCCAGTTCTCGCGTTATTTGCGCGGGAGCGTGGCAAATTACACGTACGATTTTGGAGGCTATTATAAGTTTGGCAGATGCTATCTGAATCTGGAAGGTGGCTTCGGCAGCGACGTTACGTTTGCGTATAAAGAAAAGGCGTTGGCCGAATTCAGCCATCCGATAGTTGGTAGTCTATATTTGAAAGAGAAATATAAATTCTTGCACGATGTTAGCGAGGATATCCATATCCTTTCGCCGGGGCTCGATTACTATTTTGGCGATCATTACATTGAAGCCGAATTCGATGCCGCCATCACGAACGACAGAGGAACGGCATATTGGGGCGCGCTAAAGGGATATTTCGCCGCATCGGAAAACGTCTATCTCTGGCTTGGCAGCGCCGTAGGTGAAAGGCTTTACGATGTTATGGGATTTGCGGTTCCGTCCGACGAATTTGGCTTCATAGTATATGGAGGTTTGAAACGCAAGATAGTGAAGAACCTTTTTCTTGATATAACGCTACTTTATGGCCAGGAAGACCCGGACTTTCATCATCGTTCGGTTACGGCCGGTTTATCATATAAGTTTTAAGCGGAGAATAAATGAAGATAATGGTCACAGGCGGCGCGGGTTTTATAGCCTCTCATATAGTCGATGCCTACGTGCGCGACGGGCACGAAGTTATCGTTGTAGATGACATGAGCAATGGCAACGAGAAGAATCTAGGTCCAAAGGCAAGATTCTACAAGTTGGATATTTGCAGCAAAGAGGTTGCAGCCATCTTTTCGAAGGAGAGGCCGGAGATATTGAACCATCATGCCGCGATAGTCGACCTTAGGCGTTCGGTGGAAGATCCAGTCTCCGATTGTCGCGTGAATGTGGAAGGTTTTCTGAATCTATTAGAGGCAGGGAGACGGAATGGCCTGAAGCGAGTGATATTCGCATCGTCTGGCGGCGCGGTTTATGGAGAGCAGACGGTTTTCCCAGCGGACGAATCGCACGCGACGGACCCAGTTTCACCCTATGGCGTGGCAAAGTTGAGCGGAGAAAAATATCTTCAATTCTACTGCCGCCAATATGGGATCGACGGCGTTGCCTTGCGATACGCCAATATCTATGGCCCGAGGCAGAACTCAACTGGAGAAGCCGGCGTTGTGGCGGTCTTTATCAAGAAGATACTTTCTGGCGTGGCACCGGTAATAAATGGCGATGGGAAGCAGACACGCGACTATGTTTACGTCGGCGACGTAGTAGAGGCGAACAGGGCGGCTTTGGTGAAAAAAATTTCCGGCGTTTATAATATATCTACGGGGATCGAAACCGATGTTAATTCGGTCTTTAAAATGTTAAAACAGTTCGCAAGTGCCGGCGTCGATGAAAAACATGGGCCCGCCAAATATGGCGAGCAGAAAAGAAGCGTGTTATCATACGCCAAGATGAACAAAGAAACT
>CAIPVD010000043.1 GCA_903868375.1 uncultured delta proteobacterium | reverse complement strand
CTTTCGGCAACATCTCTGAAGCGCTGCATTCTGAACTCTGTGGCAACTTTAAACTATCGTACGCTATGATCCGGAAGCTAGCCTCAATTCAGGCTCATCCGCAATCCGCATTCTGAAATCGAAGTTTTCAGATAATTAATAACTATTACACCTTAGACCTGATAAACCTTCATCATATTAGTGGCGCCAACTATGGGTGCGGTGCCGCAGACTATCACCACCTTATCGCCGTTGCTAATAAGCTTCGCCGATTTTAGGGCCGAGATTCCGTTATCTATCATTCCATCTATCGACCTCCACTTCGGTATCTTTACGGTTCGAATTCCCCAGTAGAGCGCGAGTTTTCTTGCGGTTGCTTCAGTGTCTGTTGCGGCGATGATATTGGTTTGCGGCCTCTGTTTTGAGACGTAAAGCGCCGATTTGCCAGTCATCGTGAAAACGCAGATTATCTTTGCGCGCGCTTCTTCCGCTGCAAAACATGCGGCGCGCGTTGTTGCCATGGCTATCGTGTCGTCGGCATCGTCAGGTTCGTACTCGCCGTGCGGTAGGTAAGGGCTTTTTTCCGAAGCTTCTATAATATTCGCCATCGTTCTTACCGCGTTGATGGGATCCGATCCTACCGCAGTTTCCCCGGAAAGCATTACGGCATCGGCTCCGTCGAAGACCGCGTGGGCGACGTCGGATACTTCCGCGCGCGTCGGGCGTGGATGTTCTATCATGCTTTCAAGCATCTGCGTGGCAACGATGACCGGCCGTTTATATTTAAGTCCTAGGGCGATGATGTTCTTTTGCAGTATTGGCACTTCTTCGATAGGCGTCTCTACCCCAAGGTCGCCTCTTGCCACCATTGTGGCATCGGCCTCTGCCATTATCGCGTCGATGTTCTGCACCGCCGTCTGCCTTTCTATCTTGGCGATCACCGGAACGATGCGGCCAGCTTTACGCATGATCTGCCGCGCATGTTTTATGTCGGAAGGGCGCTGGACGAACGAAAGGCCGATGTAATCAACTTTCGCGGCTAACGCGAATCGCATATCGTCGATATCTTTTTTCGTGAGCGCCGACGTGCTTACGCTAATTCCCGGCAGGTTTATTCCCTTGTGTTCTTTAAGCGTGCCGCCATCGATGACGACGCCATGGATATTATGCCCGCTCGTCGATTCGATGTGGATGGAAATATTTCCATCGTCTAAAAGTATCTTGTCGCCGGATCTCAAATCCTTCGCAAGCCCAGGGTATGTGATGGGTATCTCTCCAGCTTTTGCCATTTTCTCTGGCGCGAACGTGACGTTATCTCCCTCTTTTAGTTCAAAGGGTTTGCCGTTTTGAAACTTGCCGGTCCGGATCTTTGGGCCGCACATGTCGGCTAGTACTCCGATAGGTTTTCCAAACGATCTTTCTGCCGATCTTATAATCTCAAGCGCCTTCTTGTGCGATGTGTGGTCGCCGTGAGAAAAGTTGAGCCTAGCGATATCCATTCCAGCGTCTATCATTCCACCAATAACGTGTGGACTGCTGGATGCAGGACCTACCGTCGCGATTATTTTTGTTTTTCTAAACATGGCGAAAATGATATCATGCCGGCGTTGCAATTAAAAGGAGGTATTTATGTTCTGGATCGCGCCGCTTGCTTATCTTATCTATCCGCCTTTTTGGCGAGGGTTAAAAGATCATAGCGCAGGTTACGGAGCGCTTTACCTCCTGTATCTTACGTTTCTAGCTACATGTGCGGCGGGCATATTTCTTTTTATGTTTGCGCCGAAATACATATATCCAGCGCTTCCCATCGTATGGAAAAGCCTGCCGACAAATTTTGCATGGAGCTCTGACGGAATCGAGGTGAACAAGAATAAGCCGTTCGCCGTTCAAATAGGCGGCGAGGTCTTTGGAATGATAGATACGTCGATATCCGATCGGCAGCCGAAGGATATGGAAAGATACGATATCTATGCAACGCATACTCACATCTACGTTAAGGAGAAGCAGAGTTCTTACAGAATTGTGTCGCTCAAGGGCGATAAGCAGGGCGGTGAAGACGCCGCGAGCTTTGACGTTCAGATAAATGATACAGGTGAACAGCTGCCCGAATTAAAGGTTAGTATATACAAGAACCCTGGCGAGAATGGCGAAACGAATCTTTATTCACCGGCCCAGATAAAAGCTTTTGTGGGGATAGCGTGGAAGTTTCTTGCCGCGGCGATTCTTACCTTCGGCTCGGCATGTTTCTTCGTCTGGAAGTTCATGGCGGCGCTCGTCTATTCGCTTTTCGCCCTTATCCTTAGTCAGGCGCTGAAATTAAATGCGCCGTATGGCCGCCTTTTAAACGCGTCGATATTTGCTTTAACGCCGGCGATAGTTCTAAAAGTGCTAAGTTTATT
>CAIPVD010000042.1 GCA_903868375.1 uncultured delta proteobacterium | reverse complement strand
AGAGAGAAAAAGAGATATATTCGATTGGTATGAAAAAGGTTTAGGCGGAGTTAATGGCATAAAGATGATCAAGGAAAAAAGCGGATGCCGGAGCAATTATTGCTACCCTTCAATTTTGCTAGAGGATAGCATAAAGGCAAATAGGGACGATGTCCTGAAGGCATTGAAGGAGCTGAATATTCATGCCAGGCCAGCCTTTCCAAGGATGAGTACCTTTCCAGAACATGAGCAAAGATTCCCAAATCCCGTAGCTGCACTTGTCGAAAAAAGAGGGATCTCATTACCTGCGGCCGGAAATCTGAATAAAGAAGATATTAACTTTGTTTGCGAGTCATTAAAGAGGTTCTTATCCATATGACCAACGATAAAAAACAACTCATAAGTGTGGTGACTCCATGTTACAACGAAGAAGTTAATATATCCGATTGCTACCTTGCGGTAAAAAAGGTCTTCGATGAACAGCTTCCGGACTATGATTATGAACATATATTTTGCGATAACGCATCGGTAGATAACAGCCTGAAGTTGATGAAGGAGATCGCTGCGAAGGATAAGCGTGTGAAGGTGATAGCCAACTCACGTAATTTTGGTGCGTCACGTTCTTCGTTCAACGGCCTATTGAGGTCGAAAGGTGATGCTGTAGTTTTTACCATTGCCGCGGACCTTCAGGATCCTCCATCGATGATCCCGGAATTCGTTAAGAAATGGAAAGAAGGCTACGAGGTCGTTTACGGTATCAGGACGAAAAGACAGGAGAACTTTGTAATGACGTCTGTCCGGAAGCTCTATTACCGGCTTATGAGAAGATTCGTGGACTTCGATATTCCTGCCGACGTTGGTGATTTTCAGCTAATAGATAAGGTGATCGTGAAAGCCTTAAGGCAATTCGACGACTATTGCCCTTACGTTAGAGGGCTTATTGCACAGTGCGGTTTTAGGACTATCGGTATAAAATATTTACACCTGGCGCGCAAAAAAGGCCATACTACGGGCGGAATTTCTGCGCTCGTCGATCTTGGATTGAACGGTATCATCTCGTTCACAAATTTCCCCTTGCGCGTTGCCATGATGGTTGGTTTGACCATTTCAGTTGCGAGCATTATGTACGCCTTCATAGAACTTATTTTAGGTTTGATATATTTTAGAAGGTTCGCCGCGCCAGGCATGGCAACTCTTATTGTCGCCATTTTTTTCTTCTCCGGCATTCAACTCTTCTTCTTGGGTATCTTGGGAGAATATATCGGTGCGATACATTCACAAGTTAGAAAGAGGCCGCTTGTTATCGAGAAGGAGGTATTGAACTTTGATTAAGAGGAATGTTGCAAAATTAGCGGGAAATCAGGTGGTCCGTTTCTTATTTGTAGGCGCGTGGAATACGTTATTTTCTTATGCAGTATTTATTCTTCTGTATTACATGTTCTCCGGCAAGCTCCACTATATGCTCATCTTGGCGGTGAGCAGCGTGATAGCCATTACGCACGCCTTCTTTTGTCATAAGTTCATCGTGTTCCAGACAAAGGGCAACGTCTTGAAGGAATATGTCAAGTTCTACGGTGTTTACGGTATAAGCGCCGCGCTTAATTTTATTTTCCTTCCAGTTTTAGTTAATGTCCTCCACTGGCATCCGGTATTTGCACAGGGTTTTTTTATAGTGTTTGCTGCAAGCTTTAGTTATTTCGGCCACAAGAAGTTCTCTTTTAAGAAAAATAGTAACGAGGCCCAAGTTTCAGAATTTTGAACGGATATATGCTCAATAAGGCCATTCATTTCATCTTTGTTGTTCTATTAGTAGCACTTGTTGCGGTGGTGTTCTATTTTGACAAGGGCCTGATGATGGGAACAGATAATTCTTATTATCTGGATCTGTCATATTGGATAGCGCACAAGCAAAGATTTTTGATCGACTTTATCGACTATCGAATACCCGTGTTCTCTTTCGTCTTCTCCTTTTTATACAAGTTCGATCTTAGCGACTTTACGAATCTGTATATCATGCTGGTGACCGTCTATTCGTTCTATTGCGTTGTCGTTTATACAGCCGCAGTACAGGTTTCAAAGTCCAAGTATATTGCGCTATTCGTTACCGCTCTTACTTTTATATCGCTCTCCTCCAGGCAGTTCGAACATTCCGGAAGAAATATAACGATGCCGCTTTTCCATTATACCCTTGAGCTGTGCAGTGTTCTTATTCTGTTGAGACTCATGCTAGGCGATAACGTCAGAGGAAAGCTTAAGATTCTTTCTTTGGCGGCCTTGTCCGGGTTATTTTTTGGACTCGCCTTTATCGGAAGGCAGTTACAGACGTTTCCAGCGATACTAATGTTCTTTTATTGCGCAAGGACGTTCTATAAAGAAAGGTTCGGCGCGTTGAAGGATAAGAATCTTTTGATTACTTTGTTTTCGTTTAGTTCCGCTTTTATGCTTTGCTGCGGCCTGGTAGTCTATCATTTTTACACGCCAGATGCCGATTTCTTCCATTTACTTAAGAAATGGTTTTGGGATTTCCCGCATATCATCTACCCATTCTCTTTCTCTGCAGCCGGCTATGTTAAGTCGCTGGGCATATTGATCTTCGTGGGCCTTCCGGAGATAAGATATATAACGATCCCTCTTTTTTGGGTAACATACCTGTTTCTTATCATGTATGCATACGGTTATCTAATGTCCTCCAATGTTACAGGTTTTAAAGAAAAAACGTTGGACATCTACAACAGAAATAAAAAAGGGGCAGTGATAGTTCTTATTACCATGCTCATGTGCATTTCGGCGACCGCCTTGACCAGAATAGCACCTCGGCATGAATCTCCTTATTTTACTTTTTATGCAATGCTGTTAGCTTATTTGATGTCTTTCAGCGTCACAAAGGAATGTATCTCTAAATACAGTAGGAACTTTGTTGCATTATCGATCGTTGCGTTCTTGGTCCTTCCCATGTGTTATAATTTTTATGAGAGGGAGAGGGAAAGTTACAGGTTATCTTCGGTGCAAGACAGGCCCGAAATGTTCGATGCCAAGCTTGCCGCCTCCTTGAAAAGGGCCATGAATGGACCTGGCGATGTCGTAGTGCCTTTGGGAGGATATTCTCTTGTCGGACGCTTGGCAGAATACAGGCCCTTCATGGGGCTCGATTGTGATAATGCCTTGTATGGCCTTCCGAAACTTTTTGGCGAAGACTATGCTAATGTCATATTCGAAAACATGAAAAACGTTAACGTGTTTGTAAAATTGCCCGACTATCCTAATGTAGCCTTTACAGGAGGCGATGAGACCAATGCAGTCTATAGATTTGTGGAAAATTATTTGGCCTCCAACTTCAAGGTCTTCGATGTTATCGAACCGGCAAATTTTTATCCTCATGATTACACAAAGGGCGCAATAATATATAAGAGAGTTCGTTAAGCTATGAAACTATTACTTGTCGTATATGATAATGATTCCTTTATATCGAACTTCCCCCTCGGCATGGCCTATATTGCCGCGGTGTGCCGACAAGCCGGTCACGATGTTACGATATACAATCAGGACGTATATCATTGGCCGGAGTCGCATCTTACCGACTATTTGAACAAAAATCATTTTGACGTCGTTGGTGTCGGAGTGATCGGCGGGTACTATCAGTACAGGAAACTCCTGAAAATATCGGAGGCCATTAACAGGTCAAGTGATAGGCCGCGCTACATTATCGGCGGACATGGCCCGGCCCCTGAACCTGAATATTTCTTAAAAAAGACCGGCGCCGAAGTTGTTGTGATTGGAGAGGGCGAAAGGACTATAATAGAGCTCTTAGATGCGTTGGATGGAAAACGCAGTTTATCCTCTGTGGATGGAATCGCTTATTTGGAGGAAGGTAAGTTGCACAAGACGCAAAAAAGGGCGCTGATAGAGGATATTGATACGATTCCGTTTCCTGCGTGGGACCTGTTCCCAGTTGACCATTATTCACTGGTAAGGCTTCCTCATATAAAGAACAGCGAACGCTGTATGCTGGTTCTCTCCGGAAGAGGTTGTACGTTCAAATGTAATTTTTGTTATAGAATGGACGAAGGACATCGTGCTCGCAGCTCCGAAGGGATCATAGAAGAGATCAAAGTTCTGAAAAAGGACTATAATATCTCTTATATCGATTTTCAGGACGAGCTTCTGATGAGTTCCGTTCAAAGAACAACAGAGCTGTGCGAGAAGTTCATTAAGGCTAGGCTGAATTGCAAATGGTTCTGTAACGGCAGATTGAATTATGCAACTCCAGACGTACTAAAGTTAATGAAAGAGGCGGGCTGTGTCTTCATAAATTATGGGATAGAATCGCTCGATGAAAAAGCGCTGCGCGTAATGAATAAAGCCTTAACGGTCAAGATGATCACGACCGGCATAGAGAACACGTTGGCCGCGGGCATTAGCCCAGGATACAATATCATATTCGGGAATATCGGCGAGAACGAGGAATCGCTAAAGAAGGGCGTTGAGTTTTTATTGAAATACGATGATCACGCCCAGATGAGAACCATTCGTCCTGTCACCCCATATCCTGGTTCTCCGCTCTATTATTACGCGATAGAAAAAGGATTGCTAAAAGATTGCGAGGATTTTTATGAGCGTAAACACATAAATTCGGACCTCTTATCCGTGAATTTTACCGATCTAAGCGACAATGATGTCCACAGACTGCTATATGAAGCCAACAAGGCCCTGATAGAGAGCTACTATTCGCATCATCTTAAGAAATCGTTGGCTACCGCTGAAAACCTGTATTTCAATCGCGACGCATCGTTCAGAGGATTCAGGCAAACATGAGCGTGAACATATTCTTTTCAAATTGTTTAATGGGGACGATCTCCGCAAGCATCGTTGCAAAAAAGATGCATCCTGGAGATGTGAACGTGCTTTGCGTAGAACAGGCCGTAAACTATTTTACAAAAGGGTATTACGACCTTAATTCCATCCTAGAAAAATATTTTCCTTGGAACAAGATATTGCACGTCGAGCGCGAAGAATATAGCAGCCCGGCAAGGGACAGTTTGATAAAATATATTCGTTCGATATGGAAAATTGCCAGATACTATAGATCTTTCGGAAAAAAGATTAATAAGCAGATCGCTGATCTCGGGCACATAGACAATATATACGCGTGTATGCCAACCAGATTCTGGTGCCTTGTTGGCGATAAGAAGACTAAGCTGAACATTATAGAACATAGCATTCAAGAGTATAATATGCTGTGGGCCATGAATCAGCAGCACTATCCGATCAGCAAAGGTAAGGTTTTGTTGGATAAAATCATGGGATATAAACAGATGATCAGATGCATTCCATCGCGTTTTGTCCTCTTGGACGGTGGAAGATCGACATTGTTACAGAACCTTGAACCCATTAGAGTGCCGTACATATCTATGGAAGCGAGAGAGGATGTTTATTCGATCGCAAAATTCTTCGAGGAAGGCTTTAAGAAGGTTTTTCCTGAAGCTTATGAGGAGCTAGAACATATCAGGGATCAGATGGGGCATTTTAAGAACAGGTATGTGTATATGCCTACAGGTGCCGTGGGATCTGACGATTATGGCAGATACATAGAAGAACAGTTCAAAGATGTTTCGTGGAAAGACACTTGTGTGTTGGTCAAATGCCATCATAGCGACCCGAGAGATTATTCAGCATATTTTAAGGGCCATTGCGTGGTGTTCGAACCGAAAAATAGAATTAACCGCATACTTCCGGCTGAAATTCTTACGGTTATTCTTGGAATGCCTCGATTATGGAGCTCTTATTCTTCTGCCATGATCTATTCTTATTGGTGGCACGCTTCCATTCCTTTGCTTTCAGTAGTAAATACCCACCCTGTAAATGCAATGTTGCAGAGAGAGTATAAGAATTTTGTTAATAATGAGTTCGCGTTGTTTCAAGCAGATAAGATGTCATTATGAAACATACGCTGATTAATAGATCGGAGATGTTTGATTCGACCGAACAATTGCAATTCTTACTAATATATTTGAGGCTAGAGGATGTGGAGGGTGCGTATGTTTGAATGTATTGGCCGTCATCGGAAGTCAAATTACATATTGTTCGCATGTGCGTTGATCCTGATGATT
>CAIPVD010000041.1 GCA_903868375.1 uncultured delta proteobacterium | reverse complement strand
CCTACTATCGCATCTACTTTCTTCTTCGCATACCGCTCCGCCAGGCAATCGATCACCTTCGCAAATAGGACACTATCGGAAAGGATCGGAGTTATATCCTTGAATAATATCCCAGGTTTAGGGAAATCGGGTATATCGCGAATACTTTCTTTAAGCAGTTTTTCCATAGTTAGGTTCCTGTGTGTCATTTTTTTACAGGCAAGAAAAATAGTGGATTCCTAGCTTTTTGTCCATGACGAATTTCAAAATGGCAATGTGGCCCGGTCGCGTTGCCGGTTGCTCCCAACAAAGCTATTTCATCGCCACGCTTAACGGTCTTTCCTTTTTTCACCAGATTCTTTTGATTATGAGCGTATATCGAAAAGAAATTGTCCGGATGGCGGATTATTACGGTATTCCCGTATCCACCGATGCGATCGGAAAACACGACCTTACCGCTCGCAGCCGCTTTTATCGGCGTGCCGACTTTTGTAGCTATATCTATGCCGTCGTGGCGCCTGCCGTTTCTTATACCGAAGCCGGAGAGCATCGTACCTTCGACTGGCCAGCTAAACTTTGAACGGTCGGTCTCGATAGGTGCGTTGAACTGTTTCTCTTGTTCTACCTTTGGAAGCTTCTTCCAAGACCTTCCCTTCGGCCGGTCTGGAAGATACAATTTCTGCCCGGGTTCCAACTTCGAACCGTCTTGAACGTTGTTCAACTCTGCTAGGTCCTGCACGGGAATTCGGTAAGCGCTTGCGATCTTCCAGATGTTCTCGCCAGACTGGACCTTGTGGTATCGCCCCTTTGAATCGAACGATGTCGCGCATGCCGCATATAGGACGGCCAAAAGCAACACGACAACTATTCGAGCATAAATGGATCTATGAATTTTTCCAACCATGTTCGCCTATCAATTTTACGAATCTGCAACCGGTAATGTTTCTCTCTTCTAATTTCTTTCCGTTCCGGGTCAGCACCTTAAGCACTTGGCTCTCTTCGCCACCGACCGGTATCACAAGCCTGCCGCCATCAGAAAGCTGTGTACATAACTCTTCAGGGATCACCGGCGCACCTGCCGTTACGATTATGCCGTCGAACGGCGCCGCCTCTGCCCAGCCTTTTGTTCCATCACCGACGCGCAGAGTGAAATTGACATAACCTAGATCGTAAAGTGCGCGCCTCGCCCTATTTGAAAGAGATTGCAGCCTCTCTATCGAATATACCTGTTTTACCAATTCACACAAGATCGCACATTGGTAGCCGGAACCTGTCCCTATCTCGAGTATCTTCTCCGTTCCTTTAAGATGAAGCAGCTCCGTCATCATTGCTACGATGGAAGGCTGCGATATCGTCTGCCCTTCGCCGATGTTTAGCGGATGATCGGAATATGCCTGGCTTTTCAGCGCTTCTGGTACGAAACGGTCGCGAGGCACGACGGACATGGCCGCAATAACAGACTCGTCCTTAACGAAGGGCTTTATCTGCTGTTCGATCATTTTTTTTCTGGCAATGTAATTCCCGTTCTGATCGTTCGTATGATGATTCTTCTTGAAGCTCTCGTGCCTGTCCTTAGATAACATTTTTCATATTCTCCATCGCTTAAGGTTATTTAGAAAATGATGCGCGGTCGGATCGACCCGAATAGGTGTGATAGAAATATGCCCGGCGCCTATCGCATTGCAATCGGAACCTTCGATATCGTCGTAGCCCGATTCTTCACCGTGTATCCAATAGAATTTGCGCCCGCGAGGGTCTTTATTTTCCGAGGTGATATCTGAATAGTTCTTCTTGCCGAGTATCGTATATTTGTATCCCTTGATCTTTTCCGAAGAAGGAACGTTCACGTTCAAGATAACGCCCTTTGGCAGGCCTTTCTTCAACACCTCTCTTGCGACCTTCACTGCGAATCGAGCCGCCAAATTGAACCTGGACTTCTTTAGCTTATGAGAATTGAGCACAGCGCTACCTAAAGAAATAGCGACCGATGGAATTCCTAGTATGCCGCCTTCAACCGCAGCCGAAACCGTTCCAGAATAATGAACGTCGTCGCCAAGGTTCGGTCCTTTATTGATGCCGGAAAAGATCATGTCCGGCCGATGCCCTTTAAGAATGACGTGTACCGCCAGATTTATACAATCCGTCGGCGTTCCATCGACCACGTAGGTGTTCTTTGCGATCTTGTCGCAACGAAGAGGCCTGTAAAGCGTTAAGGCGTGGCTCATTGCGCTCTGTTCGACGGCGGGTGCCACGATCAAGATATCTGCGATCTTCTTTAAGCTCTTGGCAAGGGCCTTGATCCCGTAATAATTGACACCATCGTCGTTGGTTACAAGTATGAGAGGCTTAGACCTATTCGACTTCCTATATTTAACGTTCTTATCTATCGGCATATTTTTTATTTACATAGGCACTGTGAAGTCGCCTATCTTGATGGCCGGTTTATTCAGCGGCCCGGTAAGAGTTAAAGGATACGAGCCGTCCGGCTGCTTCTGCTTCTCCACCATGAAAAGGAACGGTATCGCCTGTTCTAATTTTGGAGACGCGGCAAATATTCCTTTAAGGTTCATGCGATAGTTCTTGATAGCCGCAGACATGAACACGTCGCCGGTCACGTCCAGCTTCAGGTCGCCGTCTTGCAACTTTAACTCTTTTACTTTTACGGAGCCCTTCGAAAGTTCCATCTTAATGGACGACCCGCTCCCCTTCGTAAATTCCAGCTCCGGCATATTGAAGCTCACGCCTTCTGCTATTTTCAGTTCTCCCGCCTTCGTCTTTACATCAGAAAGTGTGAGATCGGCGCTACCGGTGCTTTGTATGATCTGCTTTTTATTAATATTCAGCTTTATCGATCCGTTTATCGCGCTCGTAAACTTCACGCCGCCTTCGCCCCCGCTCAAGAAGCCTAGGTCGCCGATATTAAAATCGTCCAGGCTGGCACTGAAACTAAAACCGTCGTCGGTGGAACT
>CAIPVD010000040.1 GCA_903868375.1 uncultured delta proteobacterium | reverse complement strand
CAACTCCACCGCCACCACGCGCCACGGGGCTTTCAACTCTAACAGATTCTGGAAAAAACTTGTCACATGCCGGTCGGTTTCACGCTTCATATCCCCTTTTCAGCACTTCCCTCGTGGACCCACGAGATTTAACGAAGAACCTTATATTGTATTTTATCATGCTTTCGCTAGATGCTGCACTTTTGCGAGTATATACACTCGCCAAGAATTACACAAGCTCGTTACTGTCCAACGGCTTTTTGTCGTATGTTTGATGGCCCAGATAGCATACCTATGCACATCGCGACCACAACCAAAGCGGAAAAATCATGCCATTGCTGGTGCGACATCTCTCTAGCTAAGAATAGGCATATGACATAAGCACATTCATAACCCATTGCTGCTCTCGACCGCGCTCTAAGGACGCAATATATTAAGGTACCGTAAAGCACCAATAATAACATAATCCCACCTTTCAGAATAATGTGTACCGGCCCAAAGTGAACCATTGGAACGCCGTTTATGCTCTTGGTGTCGCCAAGGTTGTCTTTAGCCGCTCCGAAGCCCCTTCCGATTACGAACTCCCCGACCTTCAACTCTTGCAGCGCACCCAACGCTTCGTCTATTCTTCCAGACGTAAAATCTTCGGCGTTTTGACGCGCACGCTGCAGTTCCATTAGATCTTGCATCGCTCGTTCGCCGTACAATGTGAAAACACCTCCGGCCGCAATGCCCACTAGCACACAGATCATCAACAGGTTTCTAAAACGCCGCTTCTTATCCTGCCTGGAAATGCACCACGTTGTTACTACCAGCCCTATGCAGGCCGAAGTAAGGGCATTTCGGCTAGCAGTAAGAAACGCAAATCCTCCGTATACTATTATCGCGATTGGAACAATAAACTTTCTTGCCCCTTTTACATATGGAGCAAATGGCGCTAAAAAGACCGACACCCCAAGCAAGCCAGTCAGGGCAAATAAGTCTGAGTTAGATGTCGTTTCGTCAAAGCTAAAGCGCGTATCCAGATTACCTGGCGTAAAGCCTACGCGCTCTAGCATGACCACGACGACAAGTAACGCCACTACAAGTGCGTAACACATGCCGTTTAGAAACATCCGCAGCAAATACGCTCTATTGCTAGGTTCAGCAAACAGCACTGACACAAATAGGAAACCCATATTTGTTACGTCTAACGCCACGAATGGCAGATAGTTTCCCCGCAATAAGCCGTATACAGTGTAGCTCGCCAGCCCCAGTCCCAGCCAGATTATGATTTTTGCTCCGGCTCGATCCTTAACGGCAAAAATGCAAAGTGCGACAATGACCCACATGAGCCCGAATAGCCCCATTCCTAGGTTTTTATAGATCGGATTTGCCGCCCAAACTAATTGTCCAAGGTACTCCATTATGATGAGTCCGATTATACTCCGGCTCAACAGATCCTCGCGTCTATTGTCCGTTTGGCAATTTTGTGCGACTCCGGTGGTCAGCGAACGTGTCCTCGTCGCCGTAACAGTGGAAGGCACATCGGCCCTATAGAATTGTTGTGGCATGTGACGTTTTGGTTCCGCCTTCTTCTCCACGCGAGTTAAAGTGTAAGTAATGCCGCTATGGCCCCGTTAAACGAATCGGCGAACAGCCCTTCCAATCATGCCGAGATAAACCTGAATTGGCGGTAGTAGAGCCATCTAAGCAAAGTCCGCAGCGTCACCTTCGTTATTCCACAGCGGAAATGCTTATCGACGTTCCATATCATCTTGTAGGCGTTATCAATGGCCTGGGCGTAGGGGACGTATATAATGTTTGCATCGCTCTTTCGTATACGCATACCTGTGTGCAATATCCGTGAGGCCAAGATCGTTACACCGTGGAAGTGATAGAATATTAGCTGCGTCTCGTCGACCATTACTTTTCCCTCATGCAGCGTTACGCCATATTGGTTTATGTTCCACGGCGCAAGATTCGCGCCCACATTATTTATTACTTTCGTTCCATCCATTCTTTCTCCCCAGCCATCGAGATATTTTTGATCGCCAAACACTTTGCCATCCGGAAATTCCTCACAGTGCGCGAGGCATGCGTTACTCCACCAATCTAACGCAGCTGCGCTCAAGGTCGTCCTTCTAAACGTCATCATGCCCACATTATAAATACCGGAGCGAATAATCTGTTGTTCTATATTTTCCGAAAACCGATGAGGAATTAGACTGATGGAGTCTTTTCCGAGTTCATCGAGTAATCCGTTTGCTGAGGAAAAGAAGTATAGATCGGCATCTACGTAACTGGTCATTTCTGTGGTGGCACGCGTAAAGAGAACATCGCGGATCCATAAAGGCGTGATAGTCCAGATAAATGCGCGGCGCGAACGGTCTTTGCGGGCGGTACTAAGTCTCGGTTCGCGTGTAACTAATTCTTCGATATGGGTTGTGTAGACCCCTTCGAGAGCTAGAACGTCAATTATATGTTTCGTTTCGCTGTCCAAACATAGCACAAATATCATTACGGTCGCTTCATGGCGCTTCAGCGAGAGGATCATAGCCAATCCTCGCACCAAATAATTGCGATCGAAATAGGTGCAGTAGGAGCTGCGGTTCAATATGAGATTTGGAAAGCTGCTTTGGACCTCCCTACTTCGTAGGAGGCATTAGGGCTGTTTCGTTCCTTCGATAAACGTGAGATCGGGTTTAATTATCGTCCCGTCGGCGAGCACGTCGAGCTGGAAGTTTGGCCAGTTAGGAATTCGGCTCGACGAGGCGGTTTGACTTTCTACCGCCGTGAATCCAGCCGCGCGAACTAAACGGCTTAATGAACATCTATCGTACATCCATTGATGCACCTCTCCTGATAAGCGGAACGCCCCAATTTTAACTGCTTTACGCTCGCGCCCTGTCAGCAATTGCGCGGCGCATTGCTGTCTTAGCATATTGATGTCCCGTTTTATCCTTTCAACAGCACGCAGCCAAAAGCTTCGCGCAACTGTTTGCGATTGTAAGTGACTTGTTTTATTAGTATATTCTTTTCCTTCTTCTCCTATACGCTCTCGTATGAATTGTAGATTTGGTATTTGCTTTTGACTCAGGAACTTTTTCATTTCTCCGCCTTGTTCTTCACGGACTAGTTGGTCTAAAAGCTCAAGGACCATCCAGTCATAGTCATTTTCTGAACTGCGGTCGCCATTCATGACTTGCCTAAGTTTTATTAGATATAGCTCACAAATTCTCTCTAGATCCGGTACCCCAATGCGTATTATTCCGCAGGGTTTTAACACCCTAAAGCACTCTTTAAGGAATGCGGACACGTGTTCGCGTCGAATATGCTCGAGTAGCGCCGAATTATAAACGACGTCACAACTTTCGCTTGGCAGCGGGATGCCATTACGGAGATCGATGGCGATTACATCGGGACCCGTCGCGTGGAGGTCAAAGTTTGTCCATTCGCTGTTGTATCTTCGACCGCAACCGAGATTAATATAAGTTTTCATGTATTATGGGCACAGAGATAGGTCTTGGTGGATGTCCGTTCTCCCAAAAGGAAGTTTAGATCATAGTCAATACTTGGCAATTCTAGAACTATTTTCAGTCCGCTTTCATTTAAGAGTCGCTCAAGTTCTTGTTTATTGAAAATAATCTCGATTGTTTCCTGCCCATACGCTAGTTTTCGTAAGTATGTTGTCTTTCGGTGTTCTAATATTGGGACGGTATGGAAAATACACCAACGGCGCGCTAAGCGTTTGCTTTCGGCGATAGCCTTCTCGTAGTTGCGGAGATGCATTAGTACGGTCCCTGAAATTAGGATATCGCAACTTCGGTCTGGCAAGTCAGTCGCCGTTGCATCGCCAATCATGAATTTGGGATCAGAATAGGTGTTTCGGGCGATTTCTATCATTGCCGGAGAGCAATCCAATCCGGTGTAACTGAATGGTTCTGCATAGAGGGCACACAACACCTCGTAATTCCATCCACTCCCGCATCCCAATTCTATAATGGTGGGGTTGCGCTCCTTCGCTGCATTTATCGCATACGCCAAGGCTAAGAAATCTTTTCGTGGGCATCCATTGTGCAAATCCTGCAGGAGTGGCCTGAATGCTCGATGCTGCCGGGAGGCAACTTCTGAGGATGTCCATCCAGTAGCAGATCCGGCACGTGGGCGTTCTTCCAAAATTGAATATGCGTCCGAGTGCATTCTTGTTTGCCGCACGAAGTGATACAAACCGCGAATCGCGTTTTGAACTCTACTCACGTCGATGGCAATTCCGGCGTTACGGGTGACAACGATTCAGACTCGTTTGATTTATTTAGTAGCATTTCCAAAACTGATAGTATATCGGTCTCACTAGTATTTAATATAGTTTCGAATACTTTCCTCCCTTTTGTGCTTTTTTCGAGCAGTATTGCCACCAGTTCGTCTACTGTTTCAGCATATGGCACTCCCTGATCGGTGAACTCGGCAAAGAAGCGCCGCGTTTTTCAGTCAATGACCTCAAAGGCCGGTT
>CAIPVD010000039.1 GCA_903868375.1 uncultured delta proteobacterium | reverse complement strand
TATAAAGAACGCCGGAATCTTCGGCAATTACTGAAGCGAAGCTTATTAGAAAAAGCAAACTCAAACTTTTAATCATTTAAATTATTTTATCCTTAATTCTTTTTTCTTCAGTCTTTATCATCTCTACCACGGTTTTCACATATACAGATTTTTTATCCGTAAGTATCTCAAATTTCTGATGCGATATCTTTGCTTGTTTCTTTTTTCCGGGAAAGAGAATCAAAAATATCGTAAACTACGGGAATAATATACAAAGTGATAAATGTCGAAAGGAGGAGCCCTCCTACAACCGAGATACCCATGGGAATCTGAAGTTCCATACCCGCTTCCCTACCCAAAGCAATAGGCAAGAGCGCGAAGAGAGTGGCCAGCGCCGTCATAAGTATAGGACGGAGCCTTGTTTCAGCCGCACCCACAATGGCCTTCCGCTTATCTTTTTCTACTGCGCGTCTTTTGATAACAAAGTCAATAAGGACAATCGCGTTTGTAGCAACAATACCAACAAGCATTATAAGCCCTATTACCGCAGTAACACCGAGCGGTGTACCGGTTACAAAGAGCGCAATAAGCGCTCCGGTAATAGCAAAAGGCACCGAAAGAAGTATGGTAAAAGGATGGATGAAGGATTCGTAGAGCGACGCCAGGATCATATAGATAAGCAGTATGGACATCAGAAATGTAAGACCGAGAGTAACAAAAGCTTCTCTTCTGTCTTTTTCCGCACCGCCGAATTCATAGAAATAACCTTGGGGAAGGCTTAATTTATCCAGAATTTTCTGGACATCCGTAACCACGGCGGAGAGGTCCCTGCCGGCATAATCGGCTGTAACGCTTACCAATCTCTTTGCGTTTTCCCTGTCAACCTGCGCCGGGCCTTCGCTGTTCTTGAAATCAACGACATCTTTTAAGGGGAGAACAAAACCTATAGGCGAGGAGATCGGAACCTCCAGCAAATCCTTGGAGGATTTACGGTACTTCTCGGCAAGTCTGACCCTTATGTTTGATTCCGTTCCCGCTTCCCTGAATATGGACGCAATACCGCCGTCAACGGCAGAGGTTATCTCTGCCCCGACCTGCGCGACCGTAAGCCCGTATTTTGTAAGTTTATCCCTGTTAAACTTAAGAGTAAATTCCGGAAGCCCCTGTTCCATGCTGGAAGAAGGAGATTTAATTCCCGGGACCTCTTTAAGTTTTGCCGTCAGGTCCGCACCCACGCGTTTCAAAAGATCCAGGTCTTCACCATAGATCTTCACTTCTATAGGCCTGGAGGAACCGGTATTCATCCCGGCCGACTGCATGCTTATTTGCGCTCCTTTGTTCATTTTTGAAGCACGGTCTAATGCATCATAAAGGTCCTTGTCTTTTATTGTTTTTTGACCCGGCTTTAATTTTATCATTACCTGTGCAGAGTCGGTACCGGAAGCCTGGCCCCGGAAAGACCTGGCAGCTGCACTGGTGCCCACATTCATGGAGATATTCTCAATATTGTCGCCACAGGTTGCTCTAAGTTCCTTCTCCACCCTGTCAACGACCTTCTCCGTGGCATCCAAAGAGGAGCCTTTAGGTAGTTTGACTGTAGCCTGGTATACTCCAGAAACAAATGACGGGATGAACTCCTTACCGATCCTACTGAACATAACACCGGTAAGAACCAGGACGCCGGCAAGTATCAGCAGAACTTTACCTTTATTTGATAACGCAGTGTTCAAGGACCGTCCGTATGCCCTTTTAAATCTATCGTAAAAAGTATTGCTTTCCGCATCATAAGTGCTTATGCCCTTATTGAAAAGTTTAGAGGCCAGCATGGGAACTATGGTAAAAGCCACTATCAGGGAACCCGTAAGCGCGAAAAACACCGTGGCACCGAAAGCCTTAAAGAGCTGGACCGCCATACCTTCCGCAAAAACAATGGGAAGGAAAACTATCACCGTGACAATAGTGGAGGAAATAACCGGCACTGCCACTTCTTTTGCGCCTTCCACTGATGCCGTAAAAGCACTTTCACCAAGCTGGCGCCTGCGGAAAATATTTTCCATAACAACGACAGAGTCGTCCACCAAGCGTCCAAGCGCGATTACCAATCCCCCGAGGGTCATGATGTTTATCGTATAACCCGTAAAATACATTGAGGTAAAAGCGATAAGTAAGGATATCGGAATGGAGATACATATTATAAG
>CAIPVD010000038.1 GCA_903868375.1 uncultured delta proteobacterium | reverse complement strand
TCCGTCGTCGAACTCGGCGATCTTTTCATGGTGAGGATTGAACTTATCGAGGTCGACGCCGTTCGGGATGATCCTATATTCACCTTCGAAATAGCGGCCGATACTTTCTATGCATAGCTTCGAGACAGCAATGCGGCCGTCTAACGCGTCGAAGTATTTTTTAACGTATGGTTTCACAATATCTAAAAGCATGCTGGAATCGAACTGCGTATGGAACGTTCCAATCGTCGTAGTTTCCGAATATCTCTGCACAATAAGCGGAAGAATCGGAATGAACGGAGAATGGACATGGATGATGTCGAACTTTTCCTCTCTAAGCAGCTTCTTTATTTTTCTGCCAAGTTTGAGATCGAATGTTATGCGCGCTATCGAGCCGTTAGAGAACACCGGCAAACTCTTGCCGATGCGAATAATGCGAACATTCCCTTCTTCTATATACGGGTCCTCGCCTGCGTTCGAAGTAATAATGACAGGCTCGTGGCCAAGTTTTTTCGCCTCGAGGCAGAAATGATGGACATGCTCGGTTATCCCGCCAAGCGATGGATAATAATATTCTGTGACAACGCCTATTTTCATATTTTAATGTTTATATGTAAAACGACTGCCGAAATCATATGTGAGAGCCACCGAAACTATACCGTCATTTCCGTCGCTGTATCTAGTGAAGTCCTTATTTATAATACGTTCGTATGCAACCCTCGATTCCAGCGTAAAGTCGTGCGTCAGCGGATATCTATGCTTCACGCCAAAGCGAAGGCGATGCTCGGACGGTTGGCTCTTGGCCACAACTATATCTCCCATGGTTCCGTCGGGATCCGTTGTTGTGGTAAACAGATCGGACCCTCGCCTTTCCCAATCGAATGTTCCTGTTAGATCGTATTTTCTATCATTGAACAGGTCTTGATGATATTCCGCATGTATTCCATCAGCGTCGGAACCCAATGCCGAGCCGATAATATTTCCACTTAATGTGTAGCCGTAAGTGTATATACCATGTCTGTAGTGGATCGGCGACGTGTGATAATACTCAAGCCTAAGATCGCCGTTTCCAGTTGGAGTCATGCTTGGTATATAAACACCTCCAAGATAAGCAGAACCATCTTTAAAAAATCTTTTTATGGTATCCCGTTTATCATCGCAGTTCAGCGAGGCATAGATCCTTGTGTATCTTAAAAATGGGATGGTAACCGAAGTTCCCCATTCCATCATGTGGTTGGACTGATTGACAGCACCGGCATCCGACCCTGCCGTTCTGAATCCGGTGAACTCGCCTATGGCATCAAGAAAGCTTATATGTGGAGCGCCTTCTCCGCCCATCATCACGGTATGAGAAAAATCCAACTCCCATAAATGGAACGGCATAATGGTAAGCTTATATCCCGCAAAATACGGATATTTAAATGGCTGGTCCGGACCCAAATTGGCAACAAATAAGGTGAACCTTGATGGCCCTAAATATTTAAAGATCCACGGCAGTACAGATGGCGAAGGATTTGTGAGCTTTACCATATCTAGTGGCCTAGCGTTATTGGAGATCATCAATGGGCCGTATTGTCCCTCTCCAAACACGAGAGTATCTCTTCCTGCCTGCAATTCAATATTAGCAACTTCGAACTTCGCGTACATGTTCTGAATATATGCCTTGCTATTTTCAGCAAGGTCGAACGAAGGCCTAATATAAACGGAAAAATATTTAGAAAGCTGCGCAGTATGCTCGGTTTCAAGAAACGTTTGATACCCTGGACCAAAATTTCTACCTTCGCGGTAAGAAGTAAGAGGAAAAAGTTTGGCTCTTATAAAACCAACGCCATTATCAGGAGGTATCGCCTCCATATCGGCCTTGATGTATGCATTTTCGGCCTTGGCCGTTTTAAGCGGATGCAAAACGATATTTGACGGATCAAGCTCATCTGCAAATTCAAGTTTAAGGGCGTCTAAGATCGAGTCGATATATGCAAGTTTTTTTGCATTAGTTACTTCAAGGTTTTCTCTATTTTTTATGGCCTCATTTACCATCCTTGCGAATTCACTTCTGGCATAAGGCCTCTGCCCGACTATGGTTGGCCTAACTAACTTTGCAGCGATCAGAATATCAATGTCTTTATAAGCTCTGTCCGTTATATCAACGTTCGGCGTTGACAAAGCAAATGCCGAAACAGACGCCAGCAACAAGACAAGAACAATCAGAGGCTTCACAAGATTCATTCGATACCCTCGAATTCAATTGCCTGAATATTAGATTCGCCCATCACCACTTTTTTTGACCGATACTTCACAATAAGCATCAATAATGCCGGTGCCAAGATTATCGCAACGCTTAAGCAAGTAACCTCGCCGATAATCGCCACCATTCCAAAGGATGCAAGCGCCTGATTGTTCGCAACGATAAGTACCGAATATCCAATGATCGTCGTAAGCGAACACAAAATAACCGCAAGGCCCGTGTGCTTAAGTGCGTGTTCCACGCCCTTCATATCATCTTTCACGAGACGCAGTACAATATTTATCGCGTAGTCAACTCCAATGCCGAACGTCAGCGGCAGCGCTATAAAATTAAAGAAGTTTAGTTTTATCCTGAAGAGCGCGACGGCCCCAAGCATCGAAATTATGCCTAAAACAACCGATGCAATGATCACCCAAGACGCGCCCCACCTTCGCACGACAACGCCCACGAAGATAAGAACGCAGAGGAAGGAGGCAAGCGTTAGTATCGGCGCCTCTCCCCTTATCGCCTCCACAAGGTCCGAAAATATCAGCGATGCGCCGGCGGCATGAAAAACGCGGCCATCATCCAGCTTGAACTCTCTTATGGTGTTCGAGAACCTTATAAGGTTTCGGCCGTCGGAGAGAAGCATGCCGGGCCTTGGATTCACGAAGACAACGACACCTTTGTTCCCGTGCAGGTCATCGAAATGTTTCGTAAGCGCGACAGGGACATCCGCCAACGTAAGTTCCTTGCCGGAAAGCGATTTTCTGATTGAATCGACCTTTTCCCGGACATCTTTGTCTAACTTGTCTATTATATTTTCCTTACCCGCCAGGAGAGTTCTGAACTTTTCCAACTTGGGGAGCTTTGCCTGCTGATCCTTCGGCAAAAGATTATAAATGGAGCGACACGAACCGACCCGGCGCTCGCTCTCTGGAAGCGCCATGTTCTTCTTGTTTATGGCTTCGCAAATCTTCGGCGCATCTTCCATTTTATCGACAAGCACGACCGCAGGCGTCATCGAATCTTTAAACAATTTACTGACCCTTTTTTCCAACGCCTCGGTTCCCGATGCAACGCTGGTCTTGTTCCTTAATTTAGTAAAATCGTATTCGATAGAGTTCGGAGCGAACTGCACGATAAGGATCACGGAAATTACAGCCACTGCAAGCGAAGCGGCCAGCACTTTGTGCGGTGAATGCACGACCCATCTTGTAAGTTCGGTAAATACCGCGCTTCGCCTGGAAACGTCGTCGCCCTTCTTCACCATATTGCGAACTTTTTCGGTGGCAAGCGTAATGATAGGAAGAACGATCATCGTCGCAAGCCAGCATAACATAATTCCCAAGGCCCCTATCGCACCGAACTGATTCAGGCCTTTTATTCGAGCCAGAAGGAGGACTAAAAAAGACACGGCTGTCGTAGCGGCGGCAAGGAAAGTTGCGCTCATCGTGTTCTTAACCGCTATCTTCATCGCATCTACCTGCGAAAACAGTTTCTTTCTCTCTTCGACATACCTGGCAAGCACAATGATGCCGTAATTTATCCCGGTGCCCAAGATTATCGATCCCAAAAATGCCGTTTGGCTGTTCAGGTAGCCGATAAAAAGATATGTGAGCATGAACGTCCACGAAAGCGCTATAAGCAGCGTCGTTCCCAAGATGAAGACGATCCTGATCCTTAAGAAGAAGATGATGATTATGAAGGCAACGAGAGTAATGCAAAGAAGCGCGGTAGATACGACGTCCTTTTTCAACGTATCGTATTCTTCGACCGTGCTCTTTACGTTGCCGCAAAGGCCGACCGACATGTCGGGGTCGTAAGATGCGGGATTCAGTGAATTCACTTCGCCTTCGACGGTGGCAATAAGGCGCCTTGCGCTATCCACCGAAAGGCTCTGTTCGTACGGCCTGATGATCATTATCAGCATCCGGCCCCACTCGCCGCCGTAATAGTCTTCGAACGTTTGAAGAGGCGCCGAATAGTTCTTTTCGTTCCGGTTCTTGATGTCGTCGATCTCGGAAGATAGCGGGTCTTCATCGCTAAAGTTTATAAAGAGATGCGTATGCGCAAGCTTTTCGTAATCGATCCGGCGTTCGACGCTTTCGTAAAGCCTGTCTAGATCCGGCGGATCGATATAGTAGAGCGAATATTTTTCGTAAAAATCCTTAACCTCGGTCGATTTGTAATCGTAATACCTTATCGCCCCCTTGGGAAGCTTGTCCATCCGAAGAGCCAGGTCGTCCATGAACTTTTTGTTGGCATCGGGATTGTTGCTTTCCGCAACCACGATAAGGCTGCCGACGCCGCCTATTCTTTCAAGCGCTGCGTTCAGGTCCTTAACGCTCTGATAATTATCTGGCAGCAGTTCTTTCAGGTCTCCCTTGATGGTCAGGCCGGATGCAAAATATATGGCGACCGCGGTCGTAAGTAAGATGATGGATATCGACGCCACGATGTGATGCTGGATAAAATCGATATATGACGCAAAGGCGCGATGGATTTTCTGTCGCATTTTTTTAAGACAAGTTATAGCGCTTCTTTAAGAGCTGCCAGTAGCCAAGGATGTTCTCGGAGAGGATGATACCCAAAGCGGCAACAGCCCAGCCGGCAAAGATATCGACGACCCAATGATGGCGAAGATATACGGTCGAAAACCAAAGGCTTGTTACCAGCGGAATATAAAGCCACCAGATAACATTGTGAATCTTGCTTAATTTGCGGTATCTCCACGCGTAATAAAGCGCTAGCGAAGAAAGTCCAACGTGAAGGCTTGGGAACGCTCCACAGCTGACGACCGATAGTGAATCCCAGTTACCCTGGAGCTTATCGAACAGGAACAAGCCGTAAAGTCTGTGCGGGCTCGTGAACAGTTCCGTTATGAAATATCGCGGTGGAGATGCCGGAAAGATGACATAACCGGCAAAGCCTATAAGAAATGAAAAGGTCAGAGCCAACGACATGCGCCGAAATTGGTTCCTACGGTCGCTATTTGAAAGAAGCAGCATTAAAATAAGAGGCTGAATGAACCATTGCGCGTAAGAGATCGACATTATGTCGGTGAGAAGAGGCGAAAATATCTTTTGCGCCCAAAGCGTCGGTTCCACGCCAAAGATGGCGATATCCCATTTGTAAAGGCTTCCGGCGATATCCCCTGCCGCGGCGAAATAACCGGAAAGATCGTGAAGATTCTCGTAAATGAACGTGACCAGCAAAAATGGAAGCCAGTCTCTTAATATGTGGCCAGCGTTGGTTTCAAAGTTAGGGTTTATCCTGGATAAAATGCTGCGATAGATGAGAAGTCCGACCATTATCGATATTGGCACGCCAACCGACGCCTGAAAAAATCGGACATGCCCACCAACCATAATAACCGTGGCCGCAAGGATCATCGACATTACGATGGTAAGCAAGAGATCGGGACCCAGCGACACAAAGTACCTGATAAGCCTTCTAAAAACGCCGTCGGCCTCCGACAAAGGGATGCGCCCTGCTATTTCTATAGTTGAATTTTCGTTCATGATTTTGGCGCATTGTTTCCCATTTTTTGCAAATAAAATCAATCGTTTTCGACAAAAAGCTTTGACTATTAGGGCATTTATTGGCAATAACAAGCCGGTCATTAGGCTGAAACTGTACATGAAACGCAAGATACTAACCTTACTTCTGCTTTTTTTCTCACTACCGGCACTTGCCCAAACTTCTATCAACGTCCCGGTCGGCGATAAAACATACGAACTGATCGATAAGATCGTGGCAAGCGGGCTTATAAGAACGCCGATCTATGGAACAAGGCCTTGGACAAGGGATTACGTTGCTCGGATGATCAGCGAGGCACTTGAAAACGATCACAAGCTCGAAGACAAGCTTAACGACGAGAGCCTTTCGCAGGAAAAATTCACACGTAGGTTCGCAAATAAGCGTTTCATCGACGCGATACTTAAGGAACTGGCGCACGATTTCGCCGACGATCTAGCCGCACTGGAACCCAGTTCGCAGTCGCCCAGGAACGTAGTTCTGCATCCGCTCTCATCCATCTCCAGCACATATACATACCTGACCACAAACGGAAGCCCGGTTCCAAGCGACGGCCTTGGCGGATTAGATGCGTTAGTAAATCCGCTGGTAGCAAATCGCAAAGGCGATCAATATCAACACGGCCAGCATTTTTACTGGGAGACAGAACATTCGGCGCAGATAACTCCATACTTTTCGGCATATGCAAGTCCGGAATTCCAGTTCAGGTATCCTGCAGGCAACATCAATGGCGACGAAGTTTCACACGCGTATATTAACAACCTTTACGGCAAAACTGGCTGGCGGGATCTGGAGCTTGAAGTCGGACGCGATAACCTGCAATGGGGCCAAGGCCAGCATGGCGGATTAATGTTCTCGGATAACGCTCGCGGCCTGGATATGATAAAGGTTTCAACCCCGCATCCGTTCAGGCTTCCGTGGGTGTTCGAACATATCGGCGACATAAGATGGTCCGGTATTCTTACGAACTTTGGGCCATCATATACGCCCGAAAAACCTTATGTGATGGGATATAGGTTGGATATCTCGCCTTTCGAATGGTGGGATATAGGTTTCGATCACGTCACTGAATTTGGCGGCAAGGGAATGGATATGCTCTCGCCAGGGAAGATAATCGGCGAATTCATCGGCATTCCGATCGCTGGCGGCGGAGGATTGATAAATAGCAATGTCCCATCCGCCACGAACCGGGCGTTCAGCATTGATATGAGATTTAGTTTTAAGAAGCTACGGGGACTTACAACCTACGTTGAAGGCTATTTTGACGATACTGATAAACATCCTAAGGTCTGGTTCCAAAATGACGCTGCGTGGCTGGTCGGATTATATCTGCCGAGGCTAGATTATTCCGGAAAATGGGGCGGCCGACTTGAATACGAACATGTTGCGAAGAACGTTTACAGGCACGGAATGTACACATCGGGCTGGGCACTGAACAGGCTGCTGCTTGGAAACATCTTGGGCTCTTGCTCCGACAGAGGAACGTTAACGTTGGATTACAACTTTACACCTTCGGCAAAGATCAGCGGCAATTTCAGTTTCCTGCACAGGTCCAGCAACCAATATGCCATCGTAAAGAACTCGGACGGAAGTTATGCCGGAACAACAAAAACGTTTGACGGGCCCGAAGAATATCATACTCTGAACATTTACACACTCGAGGTTCCGCTGGCTCATTCCGAAAAGTTCAATACCGACAGGTTGATGCTTAGCACCTCGTTTGGATGGGACTACGTTATCAACAAAGATTTTCTCCAGGGAAATAAAAAGACCGACTTCTTAGGCGAAGTCGGCCTTAAATTGTATCTGCCTGAATTTTAATTATGCCGCAATGCTAACACTGTAGCCGTAGCAGACAATCCAAATGACGCAATGCCCATAATAATGGCAACCCAGCCTTCCGGAGCTATTCTGCGTTCACCTACTTTAATAGTATCTCCAGGATTAATAACAATTGAATCACGATCCTTCTTGCTGAGATTCTTAGCCTTACCATTGGGACCGATCAAAGACATTTTATTATTGTGCATTTGCGTAGTACCACCGGCGAGGCTTAAGTACTGCGAAAGATGATAATATGGGTTGAACGGATAAGCGCCAGGCTTTGTCACACCGCCTAAGATAAATACTCTATCTTCAAAAGAAGGATAAAATATATTGTCACCAGGGAGTTTTGGGACATCGAAATCGAACTTATTCTTTTCCGTAATCATATGCGGAACAAATACAACATCGCCATTTTGGATCAGAAATTTACTTGTTTCAGCCTGATTATTGGCTACCTCAATAACATCCTTTTTATCATTCACAAACCTTACAACCCTTATCGGCGCGTCGGCTGCAACGCCAACACTGGATCCACCAGCCAATTTTAGCACATCATCTAACGTCTTTTCTTTTTTTAACTCATACTCTTTTGGCCTCATCACGGCGCCAACAACATTGATAGTGCTGCCACGCAAGGGAACAAAGACCACATCGTTGTCGAGTAAATACGGGTTATCCGCAAGGTTCCCAAACATCTGAAAACTTAATAGGTCCACAACCTTTGCATTTTCACCCTGCCTTCTTAATTGAACATTTCGTTGTGAGCCATTCTTACCAACCCCGCCAGCTCTCTGTAAAACTTCAGACAACCGGTCAGAGGCAGTTATTCTGTAGGTTCCGGGGTACATTACCTCGCCCAAAATATGAACCTGATATGTTATCCCCATTGACTCACCCATTCCCCTTAACATTCCTCCCTGTCCCATTCCTTGCCCCATGCCCTGTCCCATTCCTTGCCCCATGCCCTGTCCCATTCCTTGCCCAATTTGACCTAGAGGACTCATCATCATTTGGTCTGAACCTGATTTATCACCTTGCCTGAAGCTACTGCCGCTATCCAAAGAACCTCCCTGCAAGGTGGGTACTATATTATCTCCTGCCATTAGGGGGCCAGCAATGAATTGCACGAGCAACAAACAAGCGATCATTCTATAGATTTGTATGCGCATATTTCTCCGTTAATTTAACCAACATGTTCTAATTTCATTTTTTGCAGATGTTCAACTCCAAATGATGCAAATACGCCAACGAGCGTGGACACAACAAATGACATTAGTACCATTTTAAAACGCTGGGGTTTTGATCGTACCAGCGGCACCCTGGCCGAGTCTATAATCTGAAAGGTAAGTTCATCCTTGGCCTCGTCGATTTTTGCCATTTCATATTGTTGAGTAAGAAGAGAATTGATCTGAGTTGACACCGATCTTTTCAATGTAAGGTACTGCAAATATACCTGCTGCGGGACGTTTTTTACGACCAATTTATCCTGGATCTCCTTTTTTTGCTGGCTTAGAACGTCCAGTTGCTTCCGCACCGAAGAGTCGTCTATATTATCATTATCTTCGCTGTGTACTGCGGGGCTGATATCAACGTTGATCTGGGATTCAACACTTGAGACCTTCTCGCCTTTATAAAAAGCATTCAGTTCTTTTCCAGCTTCTAAAAGATCGCGTTTATTCTGCGCAAGTTGTTCTTCAATGAACAACCTGTTCTTTTTTGCAACTGTAAAGGAATTTTTGTTGATAAAATCCTTTAGCCCATCGGCATAATAATTTGCAAGATCTGCAACTATTCGAGGGTCACCAAACTCCGCCGTAATAACCATGGTGCCGTTCTTCTTATCTTCGTTAAAGGTCATCGCACCCTGGAGCGTTCTGGTTGCAGCCTCAAAGTCGTTCGGGCCGGCCTTGGATGGATCGTAACCTGGCAACAGAACCGGCATTAGATCATGCTTCTTAATGACATCTTCTGCCAAGGTTCGTGTCTTTAATAGAGCCATGAACTGCTGATTTTGGGTCTGTCCAACGCCGCCACTTAAGCCAGCGAGCCCAGCTAGTCCGCCCATCTGGCCCATCAATGAGGAAAGGCCGCCACCTCCCGACCCGCCCTTGCCAATAGACATTATAACTGCATTGGCCATGTAGGTTTTTTTTGCTAGCAAACTATATACAGCCGCAAGCAGCACTACAGCAAGAACGAAACATGCTATTGCCTTCTTCCACTTGAGTACGACTTTCACATACTCCATCAAACTGACATCATGTTGCGGATAGTCATGCGATATTGACATTTTCATCTCTCCGTAGTGTTTTCATATTATGAGAAAAATTACCGTCAGGGACCAGGCTTTCAATCATACTCATCAATTTTTGGCAAGATTCTTCTCTTGTGCAGCTTAATAATTCGCGTACGTTCTTATCTAGCAATTCCCAATCAACTATCTGCGATCTGCCGATTGTTATCTCTTTGAACATAGTTGGTTCTTCGATCTCATCGTTAAACAGTTCTTCATGTATCTTTTCGCCTGCTCGCATACCACTGAACTGTATATCTATATCTTTGTATGGTTGACGTCCCATCAGGTAGATCAGGTCTTCTGCCATATCGACAATCTTGACCGGCTTGCCCATATCCAAAATGAATATCTCTCCGCCTTTACCGATCGAGCCGGCTTGTAAGACTAATTGCACCGCCTCATCGATGAGCATAAAATACCTGGTAGCTTCAGGATGTGTGACCGTTACAGGCCCTCCCTTGCGGATCTGGTTAATGAACTTAGGCACAACACTGCCGGAACTACCAAGCACATTACCGAATCTAACAGAAACATACTCGGTCTCGCTTCTCCTATCAAAGTTCTGGACGAATAGTTCGCTGATTCTTTTAGTAGCGCCCATGATGCTCGATGGCCTAACAGCCTTATCGGTCGATATCATGACGAAACTTTTGGCCTTATATTTGTCCGACAGCTCACAAAGGTTCTTGGTACTCGTAACATTGTTTCTGATCCCTTCTACGGGATTTTTCTCTAAAAGAGGTACGTGTTTGTAAGCCGCAGCGTGAAATACAATATCAGGCATGTATTTAGCAAAGATCGTTTCAAGATTCGAGTAGTTGGTCACATCGCAAAGAACGTACCTCACGTTCGCATTTGTAAGCTCTTCCTCCAACGCATAAAGCCCATATTCCGATTGATCGAGGGCAATTACAACCTTGGGATGATATGAAAGACACTGCCTGACCATTTCACTTCCTATCGATCCTGCAGCGCCGGTAATAAGTATCGTCTTCTGATACAAATATTTGCCTATAGCCTCTTTATCAAGGTCCCTTGGCGTCCTTCGCATTAAGTCTTCAAGTTCCACATTTCTAATATCGGGTTCTATCTCCAGCAGCCTGGAAAAACATGGGATTATTCTGCAGACAATGCCTTGAGTCTTGCATCTCTTCACAACGTCGCGCAGCTTATCACTTTCTACTTCTGCTATCGCGACGACAACCTCCTCAACCTTATACCGCTGAACGATGTTCTCGATATCCTCCAGCGAGCCAAGAACCTTAACCCCTCTAATAACGGAACCGACCTTCTTTTTATCATCATCAATAAATCCAACTGGAGAGTAAAGCAACGCCTTGTTCAAATAGAGCTGCCTAAGGGCCAACGACCCCATATCTCCGGCACCATATATTAGAGCCCTGCGCCCTGTCTGAAACCTCTGGCGAAGATCGAAATAATATCTGACAACGAACCGGCTGCCTCCGATGAAACAGATAGTTATGAGCCAGTAAAGCAACAGAACATTGATAGGTAATTGTTTTTGTATCACGTAAAGGCCAAGAACGACCGCAAACGTAGAAGCGGTCACTGCCTTCAAAATAATTACGATCGAATCGACACTGGCGTACCTAAGTATCGCCTTATAAAGGCCAAATCTTAGAAATATAAGCAGCTGGAACGCAACTGCCACTGGTAAAAGTAGTAGCCACGTATCAAAGAGCCGTGCCAGTGGATATCCTGAAAGAGCGCATGCCATTACGAAAGAAGAAATCAACATCACGGCGTCGGCTACCGCCAGAACAAATGACTTTGAAAATCGACCTTTGAATATCTGTTGAATGTTCATTTTGATGCAACCCTCATTATCCTTACAACCTCTTCAATGACCCTGCTGATATCAGATTCTTTCAGTGTTGGGTGTACTTGCAGCATGATCGAGGTCTCTCCAAGTTCTTTAGCTGTGACCAGCCTTTCCTTGCAGTATTCCCTAAAGGGCTTCTCTAGATATATCTCCGGGCAACATCCGCTTCCACACAAAACACCCCTTCCAGAGAGCTCATCGATAATCCTATCTCTGGACCAATCGGCCCTGACATTCTCTGGCCTGATAAAGACGTAATATTTATAATAGGCGTGGTAAAACTTGGGCGACGGTATAGTGGTTCGGAGCGCATTGCAATTAGAAAATGCATTATTGTAGAGTTGTGCCAGGCTTCTTCTTTTTTCGACCCAACCATCGAGTTTTTGTAACATGATTCTTCCAATGGCCGCCTGCATTTCTGTCATTCTATAATTTGTTCCAAACGATCCGACTACCCAGTTAAAACTCTTAGATTTTGGCCCATTGAACATCAGCTGATGGTCCTTGCCATGATCTTTATAACTCCATGCCTTTTCCCAAAGATTTTTATCGTTAGTGACAAGTAATCCTCCTTCGCCACCGGTGGTCATTATCTTGTCCTGGCAGAACGAGAATGCCGCAATGTGGCCTACACTACCGACCGGTTTGCCATTATATCTTGCGCCATGTGCTTGAGCGCAATCTTCGATAAGAAATATTTTATTGGCATCACAGAACTTTCTTAATTCGTCCAACTCGCAAGGCCAACCCGCGAGATGAACAGCTATCACAGCCTTGGTTCTTTTGGTAAATACTCTCTCAACCGATCCAACGGTTATATTCTGCGTATCTCGGTCAACATCGGCAAAGACAGGCGTAGCACTTCTTAAGGCAATGCAACCCGCAGAGGCGACAAAGCTACGTGGCGACACGATCACCTCGTCTCCACTACCGATACCCAGAACGATAAGGGCAAGGTCCAATGCTAAACTTCCATTGGCAAGGGCTATCGCATATTTAACACCAAGATAGTCGGCATATTCCTTTTCGAACGAACGAACCTCTTCTCCGGTCCATTGGTTGACCTTGCCGGATCTAAGCACACGCTCGACCGCCGATATTTCATCCTCTCCAAAATATGGCCAAGAAGCAGAAATATTGTTCATAAAATATAGAACCCCTTTTTCAAATAAACGCTAGGATAGATATATTGGAAAAAAATCCTCGCGTAAGGCCCACTCGTTTCCGTTTGACCTCTCGTACTCATTACGACACTGCACCAGATTTTTATACATTGATTCGTTATGAACGATCCTTCTAATATGGAAGGGATGTATTCCCTCCGGTTCAAACGATCTTTTGTACTGATAAATGCCGTCTTCAGGGACCACACCACCGCCCAACACATAATATTTGAAACCGTGTTCCTGGCCCCACCGTATCACCTCGTGTTTCAACAGGTCATTTGGCCTCTTGTCAAAATGTGAGGAGAGCGTG
>CAIPVD010000037.1 GCA_903868375.1 uncultured delta proteobacterium | reverse complement strand
TTTGCCTTGTAGGCGGGATATAGCTCTTCGCGAAAAGACGGCTTGCCCGAATCGAAGACGATGGCCAGGTGAGTCGGTTTTTCTTCGCGGATAAGACGCAATATCATCGTGGTGAAACCGTAGATGGCGTTCGTTGGAAAGCCCTTCGATGTGGATAGATGCCTAACCGCATAGTAGGCGCGGAATATGTAATTGGTACCGTCTATTAAATAGATTTTGTCTGGCATGGTAGGGGGAGGCTAGCAAATGCCGTTCCTGTTGCCTAGCTTTTTTACGTATCTCCTTGAGTTAGGCCCTAAAATCTGCGAAAATGCAACACGTGAGCGAGAATCTGGCTAAAGCCAGTTCGAGCGAAAGGGGGTTGGGGGGAAACAGCGAGGGTTGCCGAGCTGGTCGTTCCCCCCATCAATATGCCACATAAAGTCTTTATGAACGGGAAGATGGTGCCTGAAGAATCTGCCTCTGTGTCTATATTTGACAGGAGCTATCTTTATGGCGAAGGCGCCTTTGAAACGATGCGCGCTTACAACGCCAAGCCTGCCTTTTGCGATATGCATTACCACCGGCTAAAAGACAGCTGCGAAAAACTTAAAATAGAGTTGCCGCTGGACGAATACAGTTTTGAGCATGCGGTCGTTAAGACTCTTAACACGAATAAATTAAAAGATGCCTTCGTTAGAGTAACGGTCAGTCCCGTAGGTCTTTCTACCGGAATTGCAAGGCCCTCGAAGATGACGACGAACGTTGTTATCTTCGCGAAACCGTTCAAGTCGAAAAAAGCCGAGGTCTATTCGGGAGGTGCGAAAGTTATAGTTGTGGAATCTGTTTATGCCGACGACCCGCAAATGGCGGAGATCAAATCGACCAATTATCTAACGAAGATGATGGCAAGAATGGAAGTAACGAGTAAAAAGGCGGAAGAGGGTATCTTCCAAAGCCGCGACGGGCTTATCCTTGAGGCAACGGCGGCGAATATCTTTGTCGTAAAAAAGGACCGCATATTTACACCTCCGCTCGCCGATGGCTGCCTGCCGGGTATTACCAGATGGGTTGTTATGGGGATCGCAGAGCAGCTAAAGATCCCATGCAAGGAAATGAGCCTAACTCTTGACGACCTAGACGGCGTCGATGAAATATTCATGACCAGCTCAACGGTCGAGGTCTTGCCGGTGTGTAATGTGGTGGGTGTGACCGAAAAATCCCCATGCCCAGGGCATATCACGCGCAAGCTCATGCGTGCTTATAAAGAATTAGTATATTCTAAGTAGTTGGAACCGCGCTTCTTATATAATCTTCCACGAATTGTTTCGCTTCGGATATTGATGCGTGAACGTCTTTGCCGTCAGCTAAATATGCGGCTATTGCCGATGACAAAACGCATCCCGTTCCGTGGCGGCCGTTGCCTTCGATACGTTTTCCGGAAAATTCGGTGAAATCTTTTCCATCGAAGAGAATGTCTATTGGATCGCTTGATAAGTGTCCGCCCTTTACAAGAACGGCGAGTGGCCTTGATCTATCTTGTCGCAATTGAAAAGTTTCAGCATGTATCTGTCTCGCCGCTTCTTTCATGGTGCCTAAGTTCCACAGGCGCATTCCGGTCAGAATTCCTGCCTCGTTCAAATTTGGAGTAATGACCGTTGCGAGCGGCAGTAGTCCTTCCTTGAAAAGCTTCATTGCATGCGTTTCAAGTAGCGGCATTCCGCTCGTCGATACGAAGACGGGATCGATAACAACGTGTTCCGGCTTTATCGAATGAAGGAATAAGATGATTGCATTTACGTTCGCCGAATTTCCTATCATTCCGATCTTTACGGCGTCGATCTTTGCGGTCTTCGCCGCCGCTGAAAGTTGGTGCGTTAAAATATCTGGCGGTATCGGATATACGCCAAAGACGGTTGTTTCCGATTGCGCGGTGATCGCGGTTATTGCAGAGAGCCCCTTAACGCCGAACGAATTTATGGTTCGAAGGTCGGCCTGTATTCCCGCGCCACCTGATGGATCGGAACCGGCTATTGTGAGAACTGTTGTCATTTGAACTTTTCAACGTACCATTTCGTTTCTTCTACCACATCTTCTGCCTGCGTTAGTCCCGTTATCATTGCTACCGAAGATGCGCCAGCCGCTATCACATCATTTATATTGGCGCGATTTATTCCTCCGATGGCAACGACCGGTTTCTTTGCCTGCTTGCAGAGCACTTTAAGTTTTTCTATTCCCTGCACCGGATGTCCTGGGCCCTTTGTTTTGGTAGGAAATATTGCGCCGAACGCTATGTAATCTGCACCGCCTCGGTCAGCTTCGAGCGCCTCTTCGATGCTGTGCGAAGAATAGCCGATGATGTAGCCGTTGCCCAAATTATTTCTTATCTCTTCTACGGGGGTGTCGTTAGCGCCGACATGAACGCCGTCGGCCTTTAGTTCACCTGCGATATCTGCATGATCATTTATAATAAAAGTGAAGTCGAAGCTCTTTTTGAGTTCCATTATCTTCTTCGCCGCGTCGAACGTATCCTGGTTCCATGAAGAGCCCGTCGCCAATTTTATCCTTAGCTGCAATATCTTGCATCCGCCAAGAAGCAGCATGTGCGCAAGTTCGTAATGTGAATACTTGGGCGAGAACGTCGTATCGACTATGCCGTAAAGCCCTTGGATCTTGTTCTTCATATTATTCTATCTCCAGTTTTTGCAGTTTCGCGCGCAGCGTGTTCCGGTTTATGCCCAATATCTTTGCGGCGCGAAGTTGATTATTCTTCGATCGCTCCATAACAAGTTTGATAAGTGGACGCT
>CAIPVD010000036.1 GCA_903868375.1 uncultured delta proteobacterium | reverse complement strand
TCATCGAGCGCCGCGCGGATAGCTGCAACGCGGCCGTCCATCATATCTGAAGGCGCCACCATATCGGCACCGGCGTGAATATGGGAAACGGATGTGCGAGCAAGAATCTCTAATGTCGAATCATTATCAACTGTATAACTTTGCTGGCCTGAAACCTTGCTGGCCTTGCTGGCAACAAGCCCGCAATGCCCATGGGACATATATTCGCAGAGGCAGACATCCGTGACTATATACATTTCTGGCGACGCTTCTTTGATAGCAGTTATCGAACGCTGAACGATGCCATCCTTTGCATATGCCCCACTCGCTTTTTCGTCTTTGTGTTCTGGGATTCCAAAAAGAAGCATCGAAGAAATTCCGGCGCTTTTTATTTCGCGCGCCTCGGCACCGATCATATCTACCGAATAACGAAACTGCCCGGGCATTGAAGCGATCTCTTCTTTTACACCTTTGCCTGGAACGATAAACACAGGTTGAATAAGTTGGTCTGGCGAAACGCGCGTTTCAGTTACCATCTTTCTAAGTACCGCCGTTCCCCGAAGCCTTCTTGGTCTTTGAATCATAAACTCTCCCATATTTCTTGTTAGCTATAGTCTCCGCAAAATAAAAATGTCAACCTGTTTAACTTATAAAATATATGCGACACCTCGCAAACACCCACCTGGCAAGCCAATTTATGGGGAGCCACCCCAAATTTACTTCGCCGAGTAGGCAACATCATCAACATAAAAAGCGGGTTGACATTGTCGCATAATCGTATTACACGGACATAAAAATTAGTGGGAGGTTTTTCATGACAACAGATTGGGGTACAAGCAAGGTTACTTGCAAAGAATTTAATCTTTCTGGTTATGATAAGGATGATGCCGAACATATTTTTGGAGGTTCTACGCCATCGACAAAGCTCACCGGTGAGATATGCCTAACAAATGATGTTTTCACATACATCAAAATCGCTTCCAGCTATAATGCAGATGCCACATGTAGCCTCGAAGATGCGCTCGTGACCGTCAATCAGTCCATTGATACATCAAAGGATGAATATGTCTGTGGAAATTCGCATTCAATGAAAATTGGCCCCTATACCTATAATGCGAAAGGGTTCATACAGCGAAAACACTACGTAGATAATATTGAAAGCTTCTGTACTTTCCATCCATCTCTTTCTGGATATCGGCAACAGAAAACAAGAGAAAATATGCCCACGGAAAAATTCGATTCACTTGTAGAGATTATTCGCAGAACTACATCTATTTAAAATATTCTTTAGCTTCACCAATTAGATAAAGAGAACCGGCAATAATTAATGCATCGCCTTTGCCCATCGCGCATTTTGCACCTTCTATAGCTTCGTGAACAGATTCCATCACCCTAACCGGTTTATTGCAGATGGCTTCAAGCCGTTCTTTCAAGAACGATGGGGCCGCTGCACGCTCTAAATTTGGCCTCGTCACGATAAATTCATCGCCTACATCTGCAAGCGATTTCAGAATGTCATCAACATCTTTATCAGCCATTATACCTAGAATCATGACCTTGCGCTTATCCTTAAGGTTCGTGCGAATATATTTAGCCAGCACTTCGGCGCCGTTAGGATTGTGCGCTCCATCTAAAATAATAAGCGGCTCACGCGAAACAACTTCAAGCCGGCCTGCCCAACCTGTGGAAGCAAACGCATCCTTGATCTTTTCCGGTTCCAGCTTTCTGTTTAACTGGTCTTCAAATAATATCTCTGCAGCTCGATATGCGCATGCCGCATTTTCCTGTTGATGCCTGCCTTCTAACGCAAGTTTCCATTTTACGTCGTAAGGCCTGACAATATTTAACATCGAACCGTTTTCATCCGCCACGCGCCTTATTACATTCATGGCCTCTTCCGCCTGATCGATCGTCACGACCGGCACGCCATTTTTTATTACGCCGCATTTTTCCTGCGTGATCGCCTCTATCGTATCGCCTAAGTATTTCTGATGATCGAGCCCAATACGCGTAATGACGCTGACAAGAGGCGTTACTATGTTCGTAGAATCGTAGCGCCCTCCAAGTCCCACCTCTACGATCGCAATATCGACATGCTGCTCCGCAAAATATAAAAATCCTAGGGCGTTCAGGAATTCAAAATATGTTAGTGAGATGGTGGGGTTGTGAGATTGTGAGATAGCTTGTACAATATTAGAAGAAATTCGCGCAAAATCCGATTCTGAAATCATCTCACGCCCAATTTGTATCCTCTCGCGAACGTCCACAAGGTGCGGCGACGTGTATAAACCAACCTTTAGTCCATGATGGCGAAGTATCGATTCTAAGAATGCACACGTAGAACCCTTGCCATTAGTCCCCGCTACGATGATGCTTGGAAATTTATCTTGGGGATCGCCAAGCAGCTTGCAAGCGTACCGTATCCTCTCCAGCCCAAGTTTAATGCCGGTTGCCTGAAGCGAATTTAAATGATCTATTGCCAGCTTGAAATCCATAACTAGAGAATTTTGATGGTGACAACCGTTACGTCATCGCGAAGAGGCCGGTGCCCGGTGAATTCTTTTACCTCGTCGCAAAGGCCTTCACATATATCCATCGCCCTTCTGTTCTTCTGCGAGCTTATATATGCCTTGACCCTTTTTAGCCCAAAATGTTCGTGAGCCTTATTTTGCGCCTCGACAAGGCCGTCGGTGAATATCACGACTATGTCGCCTTTCTGCGCGGCAAGCCTTTTTTCGTGAAACTCGGTATATTTATCGACGCCCAAAAGCGTATCTTCGGTTGAATAGTTAAGGAACTTTCCCTTTTGGAAAAGCAGCGGCGCCCAGTGCCCGGCGGTCGTGTATCTTATGGAATCCGGCAAGAGCTGCAGATAGACCATGGAGATGAACTGTTCGGATGCAAAGAGGTCTTCGTAAAGTAGCGCGTTAAGCCGTTCTGAAATAAGCGCCGGCGAAAGAAAAAGAGTCGCACCTTCGCTTCTTATCGCGCTACGAAATGCGCTCATGAGCATTGCGGCACCGACGCTATGGCCGGAAACGTCCGCCAAAACAACAGATGGCGGCCTAGCCCCTCCCAATATAAAATCGAAATAATCTCCGCCTACATGTTCCGCCGTTAGGCATTTACCCGCGATATCGTAACCTTCCACCTTTGGCATCCTCTGCGGAAGCAATCTTTGCTGCATCTCACGCGCCAGGTCCAGTTCGCGCTTCATATGTTCGGAATCGCGCGCATCGTTTGCCAGGTCGCACAGGTGAAGATACGCCGCGGTCTGGTTGGCGATCGTGGTAAGAAGTTTTAAGTCGTCGGGAGAAAAATGTTTGCCCCCCTTTTTGTCGGTGACGTTTATAACGCCGATCGGTTTTCCACTCACATTCATAGGCAGGCATGTAACGGGTGCCGACATTAAAGACCTCGACCTGTAATGCTTTCGCGATTCGAAGCCAGAAACTTTTATGTCTTTTATCAGCACAGGTTTGTTGTTCTTAAAAACCTTACCGCTTATTCCCTCGCCTATCTTAACTCTCGCCGATTCAACAATCTCTTTCGGCAGCCCCTTCGCCGCAACTATCTTTAATGCGCGGTCAACTGGATCGAACTTCATGACCGAAGCTTTCGCCACACCTAGAACTTTCACGGTCCGTTCAAGTATCAGATTGCAGACGTCTTCCATCGAAGAGGCTCCGATGATCGCCTGGCTCAAATCGTGAAGCACCGATAATTGTTTGTTCTCGCCTTTCATTTGGGCCTCATGCTCATTTTTAATGTATTGCGCTTATACTCTACCTTATCCATTAAAGACCTGATGATATATATCCCGCGCCCGTTTACCTGGCACAGTTCGGGATCTTTTATTTTTTTCAGGTTAAAACCTTTCCCTTCGTCCTTAACTTCCAAAACGATCTGCCGACCGCCTATCTCTATCTTAATGCCCACCGACTTTTTTTCTTTGCCGCCATGTGCATGAAAGACCGCGTTGTCGAACGCCTCCACAAGGCACAACGTCAACTTTCGAACCAGCGCGTCGGAACGTAGCATTCCCGACTTCCGAAAGGCAGGGAGTATCTGCCTAATGAACGAAAGATAAGAGGTGCTGCTTGGCACCATCATGTTTATGCTGAACTTTTTCACGTGAACTTTTTAACCGCCGAATCGACGTCTTTGCAAACATCGAACAGCTTGTTCAAACGGGTTATCTCAAAGATCTCTTTAACCTCTTTAGCCAGGCCGCATGTTTTAACGTCTCCACTCCGCTCTCGCGTCCTTCGAAGCAGCGATATCATGGCGCCAAGCCCCATGCTATCTATGAAATTCAGTTTCGAAACGTCGAGCACGAATTTCGAAGAGCCGCCGTCGAAAAGTTCGGCCACCCTTTTTTTGAAGAGCGCCACGTTGTCGGCATCCAGGCTTCCGCTACAGGCAAGCACCACGACAGAGCCTATCCTTTCTACTTTTATGTCCATAATTACCCCTTAAGCCTTTAGGCCATATTGTTTTATCTTCCTGTAAAGCGTCGCCTGTCCGATCTTCAATTGCTTCGATGCCTCGGCAACGTTTCCGATGCACTTGGCAAGCGCCGCTTCTATCGCATATTTCTCTACCTGTTCGAGAGAGATGATCTTATCGCCTTCGCCTAACCTCATAGACATCGCCTTCGCATGTTTCCGTTCACCGCCGAGTTTCTGTAAACTTACGGGTAGATGCTTTATCTTTACGTGCGAATCGTTATGCAACACAACGACGCGCTCCAGCACGTTCTCGAGTTCGCGAACGTTCCCGGGCCAATCATGGCCAAGCAGGCATTCTAGGGCGTCGGGCTCTATATCGACGAATATCTTCTCGTTCTTGGCGCTGAACTTGTCTAAGAACTTCTTCGCAAGAAGCGGAACGTCTTCTATCCTTTCGCGAAGCGGCGGGAGCATAATGGGGACAACGTTCAATCTATAATAAAGGTCTTCCCTAAAATTGCCTTTTCTAACTTCTTCTTGTATGTTCCTGTTAGTTGCGGCGACAAAGCGTATATCCGAACTGATAGGCTCGGTTCCGCCGACGCGCATGAACGTTCTCTCCTGAAGCAGCCGAAGTATCTTTACCTGAAGCGATGGATCCATCTCGCATATTTCGTCGAGGAAGAGCGTGCCTTTGTGCGCGCGCTCGCAACATCCGATGTAACGCCTGTCCGCGCCGGTGTAAGAGCCTCGTTCATGGCCAAAAAGTTCGTTCTCTAAAAGTTCGCGAGGGATAGCGCCGCAATTGATATCGATAAAAGGCTGGCTAAAGCGCGGGCTATGCTTATGAATTGCCTTGGCGACAAGTTCCTTGCCGGTTCCGCTTTCGCCCAAGATAAGAACGGTCGCGTTGCTCTTTGCAACGGTAGATATCAGCTGAAATATCTCCTGCATCGGCGGGCAACGGCCTACGATATTATCGAAACCGCCGACCCATCCCATCTGGTTCTCTAAAAGATAGACACGCTTCTTCAAATTATAAAGCCTGACCGCGTTCGCAACCGCCAGCTGCAGGCGTTCGGCATTTACCGGCAGCCGAAGGCAATCTATCGCGCCCTCTTTCATCATTACGACCGCGTCTTCTAGGCTTCCAACGCCCAAGACAACTACGGGCATACCATCGTCGAACGACTTAATGCCGTGCATAACGGCTTCGGCGTGATCGACGCTACCGCTCATACAAAGGACAACGCAATCGGAGGCGTCCATTCCAAGAACCGTAAGATAGTTCTCGCTCGTAGCCTCGGCGATCCGGACGTCCTCTTTTTTAAGCGCAGCAAGGACGTCTTTCTGCTTCGTGTCCGATATGACGATTATCTTTGGCAAAATTTATTCCTCAATCCTTCTTCTTGAACTCTTCCACATTTATACTGCAGCGTTTTAGTATCTTCTTAAAATTGCTTCTGTCCATTCCGGCCTTCGCCGCCGCGTAAGAGATGTTCCCCTTCGCCTGGCGCAGCAGGCTAGAAATATAACTTCTATTGAACGAATCGAACGCGCGATCCTTGGCTTCCTGATAGCTATAATGCGTTAGATCCATTCCAATATCTTCGGAAGATAGATAGAACGACTCGCCTAGTATTCTTGGAGGCAGGTCGCGCGCCTGAATAATTTCTCCGCCGGCTAAAACCGTTGCGCGTTCGATAACATTTTCGAGTTCGCGTACGTTGCCTATCCATTTATAATGTTGCAGCGCAGATATCGCATCCACCGAAAACGATGTCATAATTTTGCCGACCTTCTTCGAATATTTCTGAAGAAAGTGGTGGGCAAGGAGCGGTATATCTTCCATCCTGTCGCGAAGCGGGGGGAGATTTATCGCAATGACGTTCAGCCTGTAGAAAAGGTCTTCCCTGAACTTGCCTTCTTTAACGAGCTGCACCAGGTCCTTATTGGTCGCGGCAATTAGCCTAACATCTACCGTCTTGCTCGTATTATCGCCGACCATTCTTATCTCGCCCTCCTGCAGAACTCGCAAAAGCTTTACCTGTATCTGCAGGGTGATGTCGCCGACCTCGTCTAGGAAGATCGTGCCGCCGTCGGCCTCTTCGAAAAGCCCCT
>CAIPVD010000035.1 GCA_903868375.1 uncultured delta proteobacterium | reverse complement strand
CTCGTAAAAAGAAAAACAAAGGCGGTCAGGCAGGCGACGGTTCTTAGCCAAGGCTTGATCATCGGTTGCTGCCAGCTGATCATCGGATTGCCGTCCTCTCTCAGATTCGATTAAAACTACTCTCCGCGTTCTGATGAGGGTAAGGATCGATGAAGATAGAACGACGATATAAAATTATAGGCATCTTTTCAGCGCTGGCGATAGTTGGCCTAGTGCTTGTATGGGTACACTTGCGTGGGCTTAAGGGGAAAGCGGAAGAAAATCGCATGGAGCTTCCCGTTGAATCTGAATCGCGAGTAACGACCGACAATGGTGAAGCGATTGTTTCGTTAGACCCTGCCACGTTGGAGATAAGCGGGATCGTGTTGAAACCTATCACGGGCAACGAAGCTCCTTACGATGGAGTTGTGTGGTTGGAAGGCAGGGCGTGGATATACGCAGAGAGCGAAACGGGTCATTTCGTTCGTCGCGAGGTCGTGCCAGATACATCTTCGGAATACCCGAGGTACTTTATAAAGACTCCAGTGCGCGGTTTGCAAGTGGTGGTGACCGGCGCGCAGCTTTTGCTTTCGGAAGAGTTTCGTTCGCAGATACAATTGGATGAGTGAGGCACTATTTAATGTTGAACGCTATCGTCAAATTTTCACTTCAGTTTCGTGTGGTGGTTCTAGCTCTTAGCCTTGCGCTGCTATGCTACGGCATCTATTCTCTTTCTCATTCAAAATATGACGTGTTCCCTGAATTTGCACCTCCGCAGATCGATGTTCAGACCGAAGCTCCGGGACTTGCACCGGAACAGGTCGAAGTTCAAGTAACGCAGCCTATCGAGAATGCGCTTAACGGAGTGTCGGGCATTCAGATCATTCGTTCCGGTTCGATACAGGGGCTCTCCGTGATAACCGTGACATTGCAACCGGAGAGCGATATCTACCGCGACCGTCAAGCTATTGCCGAGAGGCTATCCACCATATCGGGCCAATTACCTCAAGGTGTGCAGCCGCCGGTAATGTCGCCGATGACATCTTCAACTGGCGATCTCATGACGATAGGGCTTACCTCCGACAAGTTGTCGCTAATGGACATTCGGACGATCGCGGATTGGACGGTCAAGCGTAGATTGCTTGCCGTTGCTGGAGTTGCAAAGGTCGGTGTGTTCGGCGGCGAGGTGCGACAAATTCAGATACAGCTGCTCCCTAAAAAACTCATTCAATATGACCTCTCTATAGAAGATGTTCTCGCTGCAGCAAGACGCGCGACCGGTGTGCGCGGCGGAGGCTTTATCGATAGCCCTAATCAGAGGATAGTTATCCAGACCGAGGGGCAATCGATCACCGCCGATGTGCTATCGAAGACGGCGCTGTTGCATCAGGCAGCTGGCCTTGTGAACGAAAGTGTAACGCTCGGAGATGTAGCAAAGGTCGTTGCAGCGCCAGAACCGCGCATAAGCGCTGGCGCAGTTATGGGAAAGCCCGGTGTCGTTCTGAACGTTTGGGCGCAGCTTGGGGCAAATACTCTTGAGACGACGCGTGAGGTCGAGATCGCGTTAGATGAGCTTCGACCGGCGCTTGAAGCGCAGGGTGTAACGATGACGCCCAACCTTTTTCGTGCGGCGAATTTCATCGAAGTAGCTGTGAAGAACGTGAAGACGTCGCTTATTATCGGCGCCGTATTGATCGTCGTTGTCCTTCTGCTGTTCCTCTTCAATTTTCGTACGGCGGCAATATCTTGCACCGCAATTCCGCTTTCACTTTTGGGCGCTATTGCTGTGCTCGAATATTTGGGATTCACTCTTAACACGATGACGCTTGGCGGCCTCGCGATCGCGATCGGTGAGGTGGTAGACGATGCGGTCATCGATGTGGAAAATATCTTAAGAAGGCTTAGAGAAAATAAGGGCTTGGCAGAGCCCAGGCCGATACTTAAGGTCGTGCTTGATGCATCTATCGAGGTGAGAAGCGCGGTAGTCTACGCAACTTTTATGGTGGCGCTTGTGTTCATCCCAGTGCTTACAATGTCCGGAGTTGCGGGCCGTTTGTTCGCCCCTCTTGGAGTTGCATATATTGCCGCTATACTTACATCACTGCTCGTTGCCCTAACCGTAACACCAGCGCTTTGCCTCGTTCTGCTCAAAAATCAGAAGTTGCGAGAGGGTGAACCTCCAGTCGTTCGTTGGTTGAAAGAGAGATACCATCGCCTGCTTCAACGCGTGGAACGGCAGTTTAAATACGTCATCCTGGCGGTCGCTATCGTGACGCTGGCCGGCATCGGTGTTCTCCCGTTCATGAGCGGAGGCTTTTTACCGGAACTTCACGAAGGCCACTTCATCATCCACATTTCCGCTGTGCCGGGCACATCATTAGATGAGACACTTCGAATCGGCCAACGTGTGAACGATGCACTTCTCAAACTTCCATTTGTCCGTTCCGTAGCGCAAAGGGTGGGGCGTGCATCGTCGGACGACATTTTCGGCACTCATTCTGGCGAACTTGAAGTGGACCTAAAGCCGCTAAAGGGAGATGAACCCGAAACGGCGCAGGGAGATATACGCAAAACGCTGGAACAATTCCCGGGCGTGAACTTCGTGGTGAACACGTTCCTAACAGAGCGTATCGAAGAAACGCTCTCCGGCTACACATCGTCAGTTGTGGTGAATATCATTGGTAACGATCTAGATGTACTGGATACGAAAGCACATGAAGTTATGGCGGTTCTCGAAAAGGTTTCTGGAGCTGCTGAGGTTCAAATTCAATCTCCTCCTGGAACGCCGCAGCTAATTATCTCACTTCGAAAGGACGAACTATCGCGATGGGGTTTCGAACCTGTAGATGTGCTCGAGGCAGTGCGCACCGCTTACGAAGGCGATACGGTGAGCCAGGTTTACGAAGGTAATCGCGTCGTCGATGTATCGGTGATCTTAGATCCTGTCATGCGGCGTTCGATCGGCCAGGTCGGGCAATTGCCACTGCGCAGCCCGACAGGCAGCTACGTTAGGTTAGATGAGATAGCGGAGATCAGAGAATCGTCGGGGCGATATGTAGTTCTACATGAAGGCACAAGGCGAGTGCAGACAGTTACCTGCAACGTGGTCGGCCGAGATGTTGGCTCGTTCGTTAATGATGCTAAGGAACAGATACAGGCTACCGTTCCTTTCGCTGATGGAATGTATACGCAGTTCGGCGGTACGGCGGTCGCGCAAGCGAGATCCAGGCAAGACCTCCTCGTTCATTCGCTGCTGGTGGGGCTCGGCATTATGCTTTTGTTGTTCATTGCAATGGGCAATATGCGAAATCTCGTTCTTCTTCTGATCAATGTACCGTTCGCGCTTGTTGGCGGAGTGATGGTGATATTTGCTTCAGGAGGCGCGCTTACTATCGGATCTCTAGTTGGATTCGTAACTCTCTTTGGTATCACATTGCGAAATTCCATCATGATGCTTTCGCATTATAAACACCTCGTTTCGACCGAAGGAGCTGTGTGGGGCGAGGAAGTTGCGATACGCGGCGCTTCGGAGAGGCTTGCGCCGATCCTTATGACAGCGCTAGTTACGTCGCTTGGTTTGCTTCCACTAGCTCTTGGAAGTGGTGCACCCGGCCGCGAGATTGAAGGACCCATGGCCATGGTAATTCTCGGAGGCCTCGTTACATCTACGTTGCTAAATTTACTAGTTTTGCCTACACTTGCATTACGTTATGGACGGTTTGAGAAACAAGATCATGAACTTGAATAAGAGGGCAAGTATGAATTATAGGATCTCAAAAATATGGTTAGTGTTAGTTCTTTTATTTGCAGTTGTGCTCGGATATTCGTCGCAAGTTAAAGCTTATTCGGTTCTATCTCATGAAAGTTTCGTTGATGAGTCATGGAATAAGGATATTCAGCCACTATTACAAAAACGTTTTCCATGCTCAACTCAAGACGAACTTAGAGTGGCCCATGGTTACGCATATGGCGGGGCTATCATCCAGGACATGGGGTATTACCCGTACGGCAGCAAGTTCTTCAGTGATCTGATGCATTACGTTCGAAGTGGCGATTTTATCATGGCGCTGATACGTGATTCGGAAAGCCTTAATGATTACGCATTTGCACTCGGAGCTTTGTCCCATTATACCTCCGATCTAATAGGCCATCCAGAAAGCACTAACTTGGTCGTTCCGCTCCTTTATCCAAAGCTTAAGAAAAAATTTGGCGATGTGATCACTTATGAAGACGATCCATTGTCACATTTACAAACTGAATTTGGATTCGATGTTCTTGAGGTGGCTAAACATCGTTTCGCACCAACTGCGTACCACGATTTCATAGGATTTGAAGTGGACCGGCCTTTACTCGACAAAGCTTTTCAAGAAACGTACGGATTAGAAATAAGTTCTCTTCTAAAAGATGAACCAAAGACGATCAGCTCTTATCGTCATGCTGTTAGTTCAACGATCCCTAAAGCAACCAAAGTTGCTTGGTCGCTCAAGAAAAAGGATATCCAGAAAGATCTCCCAGGTATGACCCGCAAACAGTTCCTGTTCAATTTATCGGAGGGGAGTTATCAAAAGAACTGGGGAAACGACTATCGCAAGCCTACTTTTAAAGAAAAAATCGACGGCTTTCTCACAAAGCTGATACCTAAAATAGGGCGTTTTAAAGCCATAAAATTTCGTATGCCAACCCCAGAAGCCGAGAAATTGTTCGAGAAAGGTTTCAACGAAGCTCTGGCGCAGTATCATAATGAACTGACCCAGTTGAAGAGAGGCCACCTCAAACTTCTAAACGATAACTTTGATATTGGCATCGTGAGCAAACCCGGGCAATACTTTTTAAGCGACAATGCCTATGCAGAGCTTCTGGATCGCTTGGCTAAACAAGATTTCTGTAGTCTAACTCCATCTCTAAGATCTGTCATTCTTCAATTTTATGCCGATCCGGATGCACCATACTCGACCAAGAAAGATCCAAAACAGTGGGAAAAACTCCAAGTTGAACTTGAAAAATTGAGGAATTTGAATAGAATTGATATGTTAATTCTTGGAACTTGCACAATGCCTACGAGGTACATTCCCGAAAGTTCCAATAAATATTCTCACCAGAAGTCGCACTCCTTATGATCGGAATCCATTAAAGCAAGAAACGGGCTTGAACGCTAAATAGTGTTCAAACCCGTCTTGTTTGATCTTGAAAACTATGCCACTGGCTTATTAATTGTCATGCCCGTGCTTGTTGCCCTTTTCACCTTTATCTCTTTGGCCGCCCTTATCTTCATGCTTTCCCTGCGCCATTCCCTTATGCCCATTCTTCTTCCACTGTCCGTAAGGGACTCGCTCTCCGTCCTGTTTGCTATAGGCCTCTCTGTAATTCGGGGTTCCATACGTACGATGCACTGGGGCTGGAACGTAACGTCTATCCACGCCTCTCCATCTCCCGTTGTAATCACGTGAACGATACCACTCATTGTCGCGCGTAGCCCACCAGTATCCGCCATAAAAGAACACATCGTTGCCCTGGTCGGGGACGAATGCCACGCCACCGGGTACCACTACCACTTCCTGGGGTGGGGCACCCAAGTTCAAGTTGATGTTCACTCTCGCGCTAGCGTCTTTTATCCCCCCGAAGATAACAAACGCTCCAAGTACAATGGCGAGTCCACATGCTGCACCGACGCTCTTTCTCGTTAACATAGCTCCTCCTTTTTTTGTTTTCCTTTGCACAAGCCATTCCTAGAGGAATTCTAGATCTTTTACAATCAGGCGAATCCCCATTTTATAATGGAGGTTTTCCCTAGTTCGATTAAATATTTATACCCATGGATATCTGGACGCTATGGCCGCATTCCACTTTTCTTTGACAAATATTCTCAAGATGCCCAGGGAATCCCTTACTCGAAAATCCTATTTTCCCCGATTGCCCTTTACCTATTTCCCAGATAAGTAAGAGCGCATAATACAGTATCAGGATCAAAATGCGTGTTGAAGTTATCAATTATCATGATATGTATAGGGTATTAAGGAATCTTATATGAAAGTTTTAATAAGCGCGAAGTCAAAGCATGAACCTTTCCCGATCGTCGGTATTGGTGGTTCGGCGGGAGGTCTTGAAGCGTTTCAGGAATTGCTCAAAAATCTTTCTGCAAGGCCCGGAATGGCGTTCGTGTTCATTATGCATTTGGCGCCGGAACATAGAAGCATGCTAGCAGAACTCCTCGCCAGAGAGACAAAGATGCCGTTAAGTGAGGCAAAGAACCACGCATCTATAGAGGTTAACCACGCCTATGTGATACCTCCAAATATGAACATATCGGTCGCGAACGGAAAGCTGATTTTAGTCAAAAGAGCGGTCACGGACATGAAGCACATGCCGGTGGACCATTTCTTTCGATCATTGGCAAAAGAGAAGGGAAGTAAGGCGATCGGAGTGATTCTTTCCGGAACGGCTACGGACGGAACTCTTGGCGCGGAGTCGATCAAAGCAGAAGGGGGAATTATTTTTGTCCAAGATGAAAAATCGGCTAAATTTAACGGCATGCCGCAAAGTGCCATTAAAGCAGGATGTGCCGATTTTATTCTTTCACCTAAGAAGATCGCAAGAGAGCTTGAAGCAATAGCAGAACATCCATATATAACTTCTATAAAGCATATTGATAAGGACAGTTCGATCATAATGGAAAAAGAAGAGATGGAGGATATTTACGAAATTCTGCGATCGATCACGAGCCTCGACTTTACTCATTATAAAACTCCTACGCTTAACCGCCGCATATCCCGCCGGATGGCCATGCTAAAAATTACTAAACTGAAAGACTACGTAAAGTTCCTGCGTGAACACGAGGAAGAGGTAAAAGATTTACATGATGATCTGCTGATTAATGTCACCAGTTTTTTTCGCGACCCAAAGGTCTTTGATGCTCTCAAAAAACGGGTCTTACCAGAAATTCTAAAGAGCAAGAAAAAGGAAGAGAAGATAAGAATATGGGTTCCTGGATGTTCAAGCGGCGAGGAGGCCTATTCTATCGCCATGTGTCTTGTTGAAATCTTTGGATATAAAGCGAACTTAAGACCTAATGTGCAGATATTCGCCACAGATATAAGTGAAAGAAGTATCGATCGTGCACGTAAAGGCGTCTATGGTAAAAATATTAAGGACCATATAACTGGAGCTAGGTTAAAACGATTTTTTACTAAAAAAGGCGATTCATATAGGATCGCTAAAGAGCTTAGAGATATGTGCATTTTTTCCGTGCAAAATGTCTTTAACGACCCGCCTTTCTCAAACTTAGATCTTATAAGCTGTCGCAACATGCTTATATATCTTCAGCCGATTTTGCAGAGTAGCGTTTTCCACAAATTTCATTATGTCCTTAATCCTAATGGGCTCCTCCTTTTAGGACAGTCGGAATCCGCGGTCGATTCTTCGAATCTCTTTAAGGTCATAGACAAAAAACAAAATATCTTTGTTAAAAAATTTCCATCTTCTATTTCCGAGATAAAGTTCAATTCCGGATTATACGTGCCAAAGAAATTACAGATAAATGAAAGAATTAACGTTAAAAATGCAAAAGAGGCCGATCTTGCGACAATAGTGGATCATATTGTTCTTAGAGAATATGCCCGTTGCGGGGTGCTTATAAATAGCGACATGACTGTGGTTTCGTTTAGGGGACAAACGGGCCGCTATATTGAATCTGCGGCTGGCCGTCCCAGTCTGGACATATTCAAGTTGACCAGGAAAGAACTGCTTCTGCCGTTACGCGCTGCTATTTTTAAAGCAAAAAAATCAAACCATAAAGTAAGGGTCGATGCTGAAGGCCAAAAACATAATGGCCGCAGGACTCTAGTCAATATCACGGTAATTCCTGTGGAGAATGATTCACTTGACGAAAAATTCTTTCTTATCCTCTTTGATGAATCTCCCATTTTGGCTAATGCAAATTTACTCTCAAAGAGCAAAGGGATGCCGGTTAAAAGCGATGCTTACATAAACAATCTCCAAAAGGAGCTTGATGAAACAAAAGAATATCTTCAGACGGTAATAGAAGAGCAAGGTGGAGTTAATGAAGAGGTTAAATCCGCCAACGAAGAGATAGTAGCGAGCAATGAAGAACTGCAAAGCACAAATGAAGAGCTGGAAACGGCAAAGGAAGAGTTGCAATCATCTAACGAAGAACTGATAACCACCAATGAAGAACTGCAAAACCGCAATGCAGAAGCGTTTCTGCTCAACAATGATCTGATAAACCTTCTTAGCAATATCAACATGCCGGTCGTAATGATGGGGATCGATTTCACTATCCGCAGAATAACTCCCCAAACGGAAAAATTGCTTAATATAATTCCTTCCGATGTCGGCAGGCCGATAAGTAAAATTAAACTTAACGTGGATATTCCGGATCTGGAAAATATGCTCTCCGATGTGATTAAGACGCTTCAATCGAAGAGCTTTGAAGTAAAAGATATGGACGAGAACTGGTATTCTGTTCACATAAGACCTTATCGTACTATAGATAACAAGATAGACGGAGTGGTAATGATCTTCGTTGATATTACCAAGAGCCGTAAGGCCGAGGATGTCGTTAGACAAGCTCGCGAATACGCAGAAAACATAATAGAGACTATGCGGGAGCCACTTATCGTGCTCGGCACG
>CAIPVD010000034.1 GCA_903868375.1 uncultured delta proteobacterium | reverse complement strand
TTATTTCGGATATTTCTTTCCTGATGTACGCGATCTTCCCCAGCCATTGATCGAAGCAGCGCTAGCTTATAGCGTAAAAGATCGAGGTTACGCTTCGAGATGGGGAACGAAAAAAACAAGAAATCGTGAAACGTATTTCCAAATAATGAAAAAAGCTCACACTCATCAAAAAATAGCCGCCACATTTAAAGAGATGCTATCGTTGGTCGATAAGTGGATAGGCGAGTTGCAAACAGATGATAGATCCAAAGCAAGGATTCGAGAAACAGCTATTCAATGGATATCGGAGAATGCAGTAAGGCAAGAAAAGATTAAGAGGCCTATGATGACGAGAAATATCATCAAGTGGCTCGAAACACAGATTCAACAATAGCTTTGACACTATCATAAATTCCAGGAAAATTGCTTTCGCGCGGGCCGGCGATATTGAGCGTTTGGAAGTTATTTTGCGAGAGCCAGGTGCAGATCTGTTCAACTACCTCGTTATTCACATCAACTATCAGATGCGGCTTCTTTAATTTTTTGCAGATGAAGATCGTGAATGCTGTTCCCTTCGTCGGCTTGCCTTTGGTAAATATCAGCGTGGCATCAGAGTCGCGAACGTTCCATTCTGTGCGGACTCCGTATTCTGCTGTGGGAGTTTCTTTTAATGGATACTTTGGATCGATAATCCCATCTTCGGCGCGTCGGCCCTTTGGGCACCAGCCGCCACATGGGATGCCAAGCAAAAGGGCGGCATCTAGTGCCGCCCTATCAACTCCAGTTTGACCACCGGAAATTATCTTCACGTTATTTCTTTTCCACCGCCGGCGCTTCCTTTGCCTTCTTGGCCTCTTCTACCATCTTCGCAGCTATGTGCGATGGCACCTGTGCATAATGATCGAAGCTCATCGTGTGCGATGCAGCGCCGCTTGTCATCGAGCGAAGCGTTGTGGAATATTTATATAGTTCGGCCATTGGTATCTGCGCCTTAACTATGCTAACGTCTCCGGCGCTATCCATTCCGCCGACCTTACCGCGGCGGCTGCTGATGTCGCTCGTGATATCGCCCATGAAACTCTGCGGAGCGCTCACTTCAACGTTCATGATAGGTTCCAAAAGTACCGCGCCGGCCTGTTCTTCGGCGATCTTAAATGCCATCGAGCCCGCGATCTGAAATGCCATATCGCTTGAATCGACGTCGTGGTAGCTGCCGTCGCAAACATCAACCTTGATATCCACGACCGGATAACCAGCCAGCGCACCTTTTTGCATCGCATCGCGCACGCCCTTCTCGATGGAAGGAACGAACTTTGAAGGGATCGATCCGCCAAAGATGCTGTTCACGAATTGAAAACCTGAACCTGGAGGCAATGGCGAAAGTTCTATCCAGCAATCGCCGTACTGACCACGACCACCTGATTGCTTCTTATATTTACCCTGAACCTTAACCGCTTTTCTGGCTGTTTCGCGATATGGAATGCGCGGTTTGCCAACTTCAACTTCAACGCCATATCGCTCGTGCAGGCGTTCTAGCATTAGGTCCAGATGGATCTCGCCGATGCCCGCCACGATCGTTTCGTTGAACTCGTGATCGATGTGCATCTTAAATGTTGGATCGATCGCCATGAGCTTCGAGAAACCGTTGCCGATCTTGTCCTGATCTGCCTTTGATTTTGGGAATACAGCAAGCGAGACCATCGGTTCCGGGAACTTTATGGGATCGAAATGAATGGATCTCGCCTTTGTGCTAAGAGAATCACAAATGCCCGTGCTTTTAAGTTTTGCAACGCAGGCGATGTCGCCGGCAAATACTTTTTCTACCTCTTCTCTCGTCTTGCCTCGCATACCGAACAAGTGTCCCATTCTTTCGCTAGTTCTCTTCGTTGTATTATAAACATCGTCGCCGTGCGCAACTGCCCCGGACCAAACGCGGAAGAAACAGACATCGCCGATACCTGGATCGCTCGCTGCCTTAAAGACGAACGCCGAGAAATCCGCATTCGCTGGTGATCTTTGTTCCTCTGCACCGGCATCGTTCTTGCCTATTGCCGGCGGCATATCTTTAGGCGATGGGAACCAATCGCAAAGCATCTGCAGGAATCCTTCGCTTCCGATACCTTTTAGCGCGCTGCCTACGAACACGGGAACTATCTGGCTATTTGCCACGCCCTTAACGAACCCTGTCTTGAGCTCCGCTGCTGTAAGGTCGCCACCGTTCAAATATTTTTCCATTAACGCTTCATCGTTTTCCGCGACCGCGTCGAGTACCGATGTGCGATATTCTTTCACCTTATCTGCAACGTCGGCAGGGACATCCGCTTCCTTCGCCTTGCCGCCTTCGCTAATAAACGCCTTCATGTTGAGCACATCGGCAACGCCTTTGAAATTTGGCCCGGAACCAATGGGCGCCTGAATAAGAACTGCCTTGGGATTTAGATGTTCGCGAATTAAGCCAATCGTTTTATCCACATCTACCCTGTCGGAATCGCACTTATTAATGAAGAAGGCGACCGGTTTTTTGTTTTCGACCGCATAGTTCACAAAGCGCCTTGTTGGAATATCTACGCCAACGTTGCCATAAGCGCCGCAAGCACTTCGCCTACGAAATCTGCGTAGCCGGGAGTGTCGAGCACGTTGATCTTGTACCCTTTCCATTCGCACGGGATGATCTTTGTTACCATTGTCTGCTGATGCTTTATTTCTGCGGGGTCGTAATCTGCCATCGAACTGCCGTCGGCCGTTTTGCCGATGCGCGTGTTAGCGCCGGTGCAAAAAAGAAGGGCATCAAGCAAACTCGTTTTGCCTGTGCCCTTGTTACCGATCAACACTACGTTCCTGATCTTGTCGCTTTCGTAAACTTTCATAATG
>CAIPVD010000033.1 GCA_903868375.1 uncultured delta proteobacterium | reverse complement strand
TTTTTCACTTGCGATAAAAGCATGATGGCAATAAATTAGCGGCCATGAAACTATACGATCTAATAATTTCGAGGCGGACGATAAGGGAATTCCAAAATAAACCCATCTCAAGAAAAATGCTGAAGCAATTTGTGAACGCCGGCCGGCTTGCGCCACAGGCGGCGAACCGGCAACCTCTGGAATTCGTGGTAATTGACGACCCAAACATTTGCGGCGAGATATTTCCGCTCGTCAAATTAGCCGGTTATTTGGAATGGAAACCGGCTGCAGAAAAACAACCGGCGGCATATATCGCTATCGTTGCGAACAAAGAGCTGCAAAAGCCGACATGGATACCCTACGACGTTGCGTTGGCGTCTGGGAACATATGCCTTGCGGCCTGGGAAGAGGGAATAGGAAGTTGCATGATCGGCGCATTTAATAAGGGAAAGATCGATGAGCTTTTAAAACTACCGGAAGGTCACAACTTAACACTTTTGGTAGCACTTGGATATCCAGACCAGACGTCGGTTGCAGAGGAGATGGAAACAGATAGCGTTAAATATTGGCGCGACGAGAACGGCAATTTCCATGTTCCAAAGCGTTCGCTAGATAAGGTCACGCACTATAATAAATTTTAGGTGTACCTACGTTAAACTAGCCCTAACTGCCTTGATGGCGTCTGCGGCCGAACTGGTTATGCCGCCGGCGTAGCCTGCGCCTTCGCCTATCGGGTAGAGATTCTTAACGTTCACGGATTCGTAGTTCTCTCCGCGCTTTATTCTTACGGGGCACGAGGTCCTTGTCTCCGCGCCAAGTAATATGGCTTGTTCAGAAACAAATAACGGAGAATCATTTTTCCACTTATTAAATGCCAGTAAAAGCGATTCGGATATGAAGCTTGGAAAGATCTCCTTCATGTCGGCAGGAAAAGAACCCATCTTATATGAATTTGTATTTAATTCCTTGGACACCTTGCCGGCTAAAAAGTCGGTCAAATTCTGTGCAGGCGCTTTCCAACCTTCGCCGCCCGCCTTAAACGCCTTTCTCTCGATATTTCTTTGGAATTCGATGCCCGCCAAGGGATGAGCCGAACCATAATCGGCCGTGTTACATGTAACAACGATCGCCGAATTTGAGAACGCAGATACCCTTGCCGAATAGCTCATGCCATTCAGTGCAAGTCCGCCATTTTCGGAGGATGCATTTACAATCTCGCCCCCAGGGCACATGCAGAATGTATATACGCCCCGCCCAATTTTTCGGTCGGTGTGGGTAAATGAATAAGTTGCTGCGCCGATTTCAGGGAAATCTTTGTATTTATTTCCGTACCTGATGAGATTGATGATTTCGGAAGGATGTTCGATCCTAACTCCAACCGCAATAGGTTTTTGTTCGATGGTTATATTTTTGTTGTGTGCCAGCTCGAATGTATCGCGTGCAGAATGGCCGACCGCGAGATAAACAAGAGATGAACGGTATTCTTTCTCTCCGTTTATGACAACGCCTTGGATTTTGCCATCCGCTATGATCATATCGGTCATCTTTGCGCCAAAATGTATCTCGCCACCTCTCTCTAGTATATAGTTCCGCATGTTGACGACGATCTTGCACAGCACGTCGGTTCCTAAGTGGGGCTTGGCTATGTATCCGATCTCTTCAGGTGCACCAAACTTTATGAACGTGTCTAAGACCCGATCCACGTATTCAGCATTCTTTATCCTGGAGAACAATTTTCCATCTGAATATGAACCGGCGCCGCCTTCGCCGAACTGTATGTTTGATTCTGTATCGAGTCTTCTTTCCTTGATAAGCTTCTGAACATCGCGTGCGCGTTCCTCAATTTGTTTGCCGCGTTCAAATATAATAGGTTTGATTCCGCGCTCGACTAGCTCTAGCGCTGCAAATATGCCGGCGGGGCCGAAACCGATTATGATGGGGCGATCTTTAAGCTTTACAGATTTTACGTCCTGTTTGATCTTCTCGGCGTAAATGGCAAGGTTTTCCGCGTTAGGGAAGTCGTCTGGAACGCTCACAACGATAGACATTTCGTAGTAGAACTGCTTTTTTCCGCGAGCGTCGAGCGATTTGCTGATAATCTTAACGAATTCAACGCGCCCCTTGTCGATGTTCAACGCCTGCGAACCGATGGTTAGGTAATCATCTACGGTGTCTTTTTCAACCGGTACGCGCAAATTGTTCAGTATCAATTTCACGGCGCCATTACCGCACGAATTGGCGATCGTTGACAAGGGTTATTTTGCCGTGAGTTTGCACTTGCAAGCGTGTCGTATCTGAACTAGTCAACGGGTCACTTAGATGAAGATAACATCCGCAAAATTCATAAAAGGGGTTGTGGGCGAAGATAGGATCTTGGAAGATGGGATCCCACAGGTCGCCTTTATCGGCCGGTCGAACGTCGGCAAATCCAGCGTTATCAACTCTTTAACGAGCCATAAAAAGTTGGCAAGGTCCAGCTCCTTCCCTGGCTGCACGCAGGAGATAAATCTATTTCTTATCAACAACTCTTTTTATTTGGTCGACCTGCCGGGATACGGATTTGCCAAGGCCTCTGGCGAGGTCAGGGAACGGCTTGAAATATTGATCGCATGGTACCTGTTCGATTCGCAGTACGAACAGAA
>CAIPVD010000032.1 GCA_903868375.1 uncultured delta proteobacterium | reverse complement strand
AGTGCCGATAGTTCTTCATCGGTAGGTTTACGCTTTGTAACGACCTTAGAATCTTTAACGTGTGTCGTTAGGTGATCCTCGTCCTGAACGAGTAAGCCGCCAGCGACCTTGCGTAACCCGTGGAGTTTCTTGTTCCCGACGCTTTCCAAAGCCCCGATCTCGACCAGCCTTAGATTCTTCTTCGCCTTCAATATTTCCAGCGCATCCGCTTCGAACGACGGTGCAATTATAACTTCGAAGAACGTTTCTCCGATCGCCCTGGCGGTTGCAGCGTCAAGTGGCTGCGTAAGAGCAACTATTCCGCCGAACGCGCTGACAGGATCGCAGTCGCGCGCTTTCATGAACGTATCGGCAAGATCTTTTTCGCCAAGCTTCCCGCTGGCGCCGCCATGCCTGGCAACGTCGGCAATGAGATTCTCGTTCGAGATGGCAACACCGCACGGGTTTGCATGTTTAATTATCACAACTGCCATATCGCTCGCGAATTCCCTAGCAAGTTCTATCGCCGCATCGCCGTCCATAATGTTGTTGTAAGAAAGTTCCTTGCCGTGAAGCTGGCGGCCGTTCGTTATGCAGGCTACATCCTTCGGCAGATGCGGGCATTTGTAAAACGCCGCCTTCTGATGCGGATTTTCGCCGTAGCGAAGTTCTTGCACTTTGTTATATGTTAAAGAATATGTGGCAGGAAAATCAAGAGCATGTGCCTTCGGCTCGTTCTCCCAAGCAGCCGAGTTCAAATAATTGCAGATAGCCGCGTCGTAGCGCGAGGTCGTTGCAAAAACTTTTTGCGCAAATTTAAAACAGGTTTCGCGCGAAACATTTCCGCCGCTTTTCTTCATCTCTTCTATCACGAGCGGGTAATCGCCCGGATCCGTAACAACGGCAACGTCTTGCCAGTTCTTCGCAGCGGCACGAAGCATCGTAGGCCCGCCGATATCGATATTTTCAACCGCATGATCGAACGGGCAATCTTCTTTCGATATAGTTGCCTCGAACGGATAGAGATTCACGACGACCATGTCGATCGGAAGTATCCCGTTCGCCGACATTTCCTGCTGATGCTTTGAATTGCTGCGCATGCCAAGCAATCCGCCATGGATCTTTGGATGCAGAGTTTTAAGCCGGCCATCCAGAACCTCCGGCGAACCGGTGTAGTCGGAAACGTCTATCACCGGGATATTCGCTTCGCGGAGCGTTTTGGCGGTGCCGCCCGTCGATAATATTTCTACTCCCATCTTGTGAAGCTCGCTTGCAAACGCAACTACGCCAGCTTTGTCGGATAGGCTTATTATTGCACGATTGATCTTTGGCATATTTTTTTTACCTTTTAACTGAAGAAATTCCGCCAGCAGTACCTATCAGGCTTTTAACGTCTTCATCGACCAGCCTAATGCCTGCGCCCATGAACCAATTACGCCTTCCCAACTGGCTGATGAGGTCGTCGCCGCCACCTATCAGGAAGAGGTTCTTCGTGACGTTGACGGTTCCCGCAAGTTTTAAGTGCGTGCGCTGGTCGTATTGTGTCTGAAAATCGTATGCGGAGAACTGAAGTCCGGCCGGGCCTTTAGCGTAATCAAGTCCAACGCCGCCGCGCGATTCGATCACACCGCCTCTAACAGTAAAATCGTAGAACGATTTTGCGAGCTGCGCAGAAAAACGGAACTGGTTCTGATTGACGGTCGCCGTGTTCGTCGTAACGGTGGTAGAAGTCCCGCCCGTAGATATCGTGGATGTATTCGTACTTCTGTCGGGAGATGGGTTCGTGTTCTGCACGAAATCGAATATGAACGCCTTGTCCGGTTTCGGACGAATCGTTAGGTTCACGTAGTTCTTGAACTCTTTCGTGTGGCCTAAATATTCTGCGTGGTACCCGATCTCGGTTTCGATCGTCTTGATATTGCCGAGCGTCGAGTTCAAATTATCCACCGCTTCGTTCAATTTATTTACGGTGGCGTCGTCGTTGACAAGTTTGCCTATCGTCCCCTTGCCTTCATCGACCTTCTGGGTAATAGAAGCTATGCGTTTTAACGAGTCTTCAACATTTTCTCGGCTTTTGACTATCGTACCCTTAAGCGCTTCTGTGAGTTCTGCCAGATTACCCGCCATTTTATTGAAGTTCGCCTGATTGTTCGCAAGCGTTTGCGTGAACGTTTGCAGATTGTTCACGATCTGCCACATTGGGGAGTTTCTATCGGTCCCCGCCACATCTCGAAGTTGAGCTGAAACCGCTTTTATATCGTTCGCGATGGATGAGAACTGCGTCATCAGCATATTGATATCGCCGCTCTGGCCCGAAAAGTTCAAAGCGCCGCCATCGGCTAAGGATTGTACGCCTTCGGTTCCAGGCACGATCTCAATGACTATCTCGCCCAAGAATCCCTTTGAACGGATACGCGCGACAGAATCTACGGGTAGATTAACGTCTTTATTTAGTAAAAGAGTAAGCTTCGCTTTTCTGGATTCCTCGAGCCCTATCTCTTTCACCTGGCCTACTCTTATGCCGGCAATTTCGACCGGCGTCTTTGGGCGAACGCCTATCGCATTATCTACCACCACGGAAACTTCGTAACCGCCCGCTGCAACAAACGACCTGCTTCCGATCTTGAGCGTTATGAACCCGATAATCACCAGCGCACACAGTGCGAATATCCCTACTTTTGTTTCTGAACTCATCATAATTTATTTTCTTCCGATGAACTTCATAACCACGGGATCGTTCGAAGCCGCAAATTCAGCCGACGTCCCCGAAACTATTATCTTGCCATTATCGATCATCGCTATTTGATCCGCGATCCTAAAAGCCGAAGCGATGTCGTGGCTTATGACCACCGACGTTATGTCGAGCTTTTGTTGCATGTCTAATATCAAATTGTCAACAGATTCGGTCATTATTGGGTCAAGGCCGGTCGTGGGTTCATCATATAACATGATCTGCGGCTGCAAAATAATGGCGCGCGCCAAGGCAACCCGTTTTTTCATACCGCCGGAAAGGTCCGAAGGCATCTTGTGGCAAATGCCTTCCAAACCAACGATCGCAAGCATTTCATCGACCTTTGCCTTGATCTCGGACGACGAAAGATTCGAATGTTCACGCAGCGGAAATGCAACGTTATCACAAACATTCAAAGAATCGAATAGCGCACAGCCCTGAAAGAGCATCCCGAATTTTTTTCTGATCTCGACAAGCTCTAACGGCGAAAGCGCCGAAAGATCGACTCCATCGACCACTATCTTTCCCTTGTCGGGCTTCATTAGCCCGATCATATGTTTGAGAAGAACGGATTTCCCGACGCCGCTGGCGCCGACGATGACCATGATCTTGTCCTTCGGCACTTCCAAATTCACGCCATCCAAGACCTTTTGCCCATCGAAAGCTTTATGTACGTCGATCAGTTTTATCATTTATACACTCGGCCCCTGGCTAAAATATTCAAGTATCCACGTTGTTAAAAAATAATCCGTAACAAGCACAACCACCGAAGAAACAACGACCGCCCTCGTCGTGGAATCTCCAACGCCCTTTGCCCCGCCCTTCGTGTCAAAGCCGCTGTAGCAACTAATGAGCGAAATGAAGAATCCAAAGAAGCCGGACTTGACGAGTCCGCCAATAAAATCGCGCAAATTCACATAAAAATATAACCTATCGAAGAACGAAGCTTCGCCTATGCCTAAGAGCTTTATCCCAACGAACCACGCGCCGATAATGCCGACCAGATCGAATACCGCGGTAAGAAGCGGCGTCATGATAGTTGTTGCGATAACGCGCGGGCAAACAAGATAATGAAGCGGGTTCACCGCCATCGTTTCAAGCGCGTCGATCTGTTCCGTTACCTTCATCGTGCCAAGCTCTGCCGCCATTGCGGAACAAGCGCGAGCCGTGACCATTAACGCCGTAAATACCGGCGCTATTTCTCTTGCAAGAGATAAGCCTATCGTTGCGCCGACCAAAGACTCTGCATTGAACATCGCGAACGCCTTGCCGGTCTGCAGCGCAAAGACAGCTCCGACAAATACGCCCGTAAGCATTATGATGGGAGTTGACTGAACGCCGATGAACTCCATCTGTTTAAAAAGATTTTTAATGCGGTATGGCCTGCGCGGGATCCACGAGAGCGTTTGAAATACGAATAGGCACAGGTTGCCGAGCGTTTTTGTAAAGCCGTTGATCATTCTGCCAAGCGGATCGGCGAGCGGCTGTATCTTGTTTATAAGTTTTTCCATTTATTCACTGGCCCAAATAAACGCGCGGCATTCGTTTCGATATCCCGCAAAATATCTCGTACGGAATAGTTCCCGCCCACGAAGATATTTCTTCAACGGTTATCCGGTTGCCGTTCTGTACGCCCATAAGAACGACCTCGTCGCCGATATGAGATTCGTGCGTATCTGTCAGGTCGATCATCGTCATATCCATCGTAACGCGCCCTACCACCGGCACGCGTTTTCCGTTAACGAGCACTTCCGCTTTATTAGAAAGCGCCCACGGATATCCGTCGGCGTATCCTATCGGGACAACGCCGATGCGCGAAGCGCGCTTAGTTTCAAACGTACAGCCATAGCTTATCTTGGTCCCTTCAGGCACCGACTTTATCATCACAACTTTGCTCTTAAGCATCATCACCGGCTTAAACGTTACTTTCTTGCCTGTAGCTGACGTAACGTTCCCGCCATAAAGTATGAGCCCGGGCCTTACCCAGTGTTCACCAGCGGTTGCGCCAGTTAGATATTCTTCCTTCATGATGGCAACGCTATTTGCTATATGCCAAATGGGAACGGGGCCCATGATCTCTTCCACCTGATGCACGCAAGACTTGAAAAGGCCCTGCTGATAACTTGTGTAGCCTTCGTCGCTCGCGTCTGCCAAATGTGTCATTACGCCATCGAGGCGAAGCGACTTGCATTCTTTTAACTTGTTCAAAAAATGCGGAAGCGACCCAGGCATAACACCGAGCCTTGTCATACCGGTATCTATTTTTAGATGTACGCCCGTGATCTTTCCGGCGGCATGCGACGTTGCTTCCATGAAGCCAAGCACATCTTCCGAATGTACCACGGGAGTTAAATTCGCGCCGATCATCATGCCTGCTGCGGCAGAACCAACGCCCATTAGCCCGCCAAGCACAAGTATCGGAGCCGTTATCGCAGATTCGCGCAGCTCCAAACCTTCTTCTACCGTTGCAACACCGAGTGAAGCAACTCCAAGGTCTGCAAGGACTTTGGATGTCTGCACTGCTCCGTGCCCATATGCATCGGCCTTGACCATGCCCATAATGCGAACGGATGGAGGAAGCAGCTTCACCACTTCGTGATAATTGTGGCGAAGTGCATCTAAATGAATTTCTGCGTTTGTCGGCCTAAAAAATCCCATAGATAAGTGTTGCGTTTGCGTATCAATTTGCTATGAGAATGTCAATGATTGCAATTACTTATATTGGACATGCTACAACTCTTATAGAGTCTAACGGTTCGGCCGTTCTTACCGACCCGAACTTCAGCAAATACGTGCTCTGCCTGAAGCGCGTGCGCCCTCTTCCTTACGATCCAGCCGCGTTGCCAGAGCTTTCGGCGGTTGTAATTAGCCACGCGCATTACGATCACCTGGACCTTAACAGTTTTAAATATATCAAAGGGACGGTTCCGGTGTTCGTACCTGAAGGACTTGGAAAATATTTGAGTAAGTTCGTGCGGAACCCCATAGTTGAACTGAAGCAATGGTCTTCTCACAAACTACCAAACGGAACGGAAATAACCGCAACACAAGCACAGCATGTTGGATTTAGATGGACGGGTTTTAGATACAGGACGTGCAACAGTTACGTTATCGCCACTGGCGGGCAGCGCATTTTCTTTGCCGGCGACACAGGCTACGGCCCGCATTTTAAAGATATCGGGCAGTTCTTCGGAATGACAAATCCGATCGATATCGCAATACTGCCGATAGGCGGCTACAGCCCACGCTGGTTCATGAAGAAAAGACATATGAACCCTGCCGAGGCGCTCGAGGCATTTCTGGATCTAAAGGCGAAGCATATGATTCCCATTCATTATGGAGAATTCAAACTATCATCGGAGAAGGTCGGCGAGCCGGCGGAATGGCTGGAGAGGCTTGCGACCGAAAGAAATCTTTCGGAGCAAGTACACATCCTAAATTCAGGCGAGAAGTTTACATTTTAATCCGTATTTTTAACTCCAGCAAATGTCATTCGATGTATCGGGCTTGGGCCGTGCTGTTTAAGTTCAGAAAGATGCAGGCCCGTGCCGTAACCCTTGTGAACCGAAAATTTAAAATTAGGATATTTGTTCTCTAGTTCTGCCATCATCCTATCTCGCGTTACTTTGGCGACTATAGATGCGGCGCCAACGGAGATGCTGCGAACATCGCCTTTAACGATTATCTTCTGCGGGATCTTCATATCTGGGATCGGCTGATTGCCGTCTATCAATAGATATTGCGGCTTAACGGCTAACGACTCAACAGATATCTTCATCGCCTTAAGAGATGCCTGCAGGATATTTATTTTATCTATCTCTGCATGATCTACAACGCCAATGCCATACGCCACGGCGGAAGCTAGTATAATGTCGAAAAGTTCGTCGCGTTTTTTAGGCGTAAGTTTCTTTGAATCGTTTATACCTTTAATACCGCAATCTTTGGGAAGAATAACGCTGGCGGCAACGACAGGCCCTGCAAGGCATCCGCGACCGACCTCATCGACTCCCGCGACCGAAGAAACGCCATCATTATATAACAGCATCTCAAAATAGGTCTGATCGATCTCTGGTAGTTCTATCAGCAGCTTTTGTTTCATGAACAAAAAATCCCTCTTGGATATCTCCAAGAGGGATTTAGATCGCTAATTTATTTAAGGCAACTAAAAACTTATGCCTTTGGCGCTTCTGTCGTAGGAGTTGCTGCTGCGGCAGTTTCTGCCGGAGCTTCAACTACTTCTTCTTCGAACACTTGAGCTTCTGCCTGTGTGCTTCCGATACGTGCGGCACGTCCGGAGAGTTCGCGCAGGTAATAAAGCTTCGAGCGCCTAACGGCACCGTTCTGCTTCACCTCGATACGCTCGATCATCGGCGAATGAAGAGGGAATATTCTTTCAACGCCAACGCCGTAGGAAACTTTTCTAACTGTGAAAGTTGCCGTTGCAGCACTTCCTTTT
>CAIPVD010000031.1 GCA_903868375.1 uncultured delta proteobacterium | reverse complement strand
GGGAGGAGTAGTGGATGGATTGCATGCAAAGATCTCGGGCGTTTACGACAAGCTCAACATAAAACAGAGCGATTGGCGGCAGATGGATACGGTTCTGGCAGGGTTTTCCGGTTCGTATCTCTTCAAAGGTAGTTTAATGCCGCTCCTCTATACTAATATTGAATACGATACGGCGGGAAAGGTGCTCAATAACGGCATTGCCGGATTTAGCCTTAGGCCGGTACACTGGCTTTACTGGAACGCAGAAGCCGGGCATTACGATACGAACCGCGACAGGATTCGCCAAACGATCTTTGGACTTTTTGCCATAGGCGCGTTCTATCAGGGGCGAAGCGGAGTATCTATCACGGCGGTTGAATCGTCGGGCGCTCTCGAAGATCTGACGTTTACTGGTGGCTATGCGTATCAAACATATCACGCAGCACCGCAGGTCAAAGCGGTTGGCAATATTGCAGATGGCGGAGTTAGGTTCACGATCAAGCCGATATACCTGACCACGCTTGTGTCTTACAGATACTATAAAAGCTTTGGCGGCAAGGCCCACGATGTCTATATTGAACTGCACGACGAACCGTTCGAACTCGTGAATTTTACGGCGGGCGGCAACATAACAAGATATTCGAAGATAACTAGCGAACGTGGAACCGCGATAAGCTCTTTTCTTCTGGCGGACCTGAACGTTACAAAGTTTCTTACGCTTTCAGCTGGCGGCGAATATTTACGGAATATAACTTTCAACCACGAGTTTCGGGCGACGGCGAAGTTAAGCTTTAAAACGAGCGGAAAAATATGAAGAAGTCTTTGACCATTATCATTGCGTTGCTTTTGATCTGTGGCGCCGTTCATTCGAAGGCGAAGAAGATCCATCCAAAGGAACTCTTCGATCACGACGCGCACACGAAGATATTTAAGTCGAACAAGGTGCCTTGCGAAACGTGCCATATAAATGAGCAGTATGAATGGAAGGGGATGGCGCACGACGGTTGTCACAAATGTCATAATAGTTCCAAGCCTCTCGTTGCTGCGCCGCAGGATTGCGCGATGTGCCACGCAGCTTGGCCCGTGAAGCCGCCGAATCATAAGGTGAACTGGATCTCGCAGCATAAGGCCGAGGCGAAGTTAAATCCTGGTGAATGCAAAAATTGCCACAACGACCGCTTCTGCATCAAATGCCACGAACAGCGTTCCACTATCGAACTGAATATGCATAAGCGCAACTACAGATATTTTCATTCGATAGATGCGAGGGCCGATCCGGCAAAGTGCGACAGGTGCCACACGGTAGGCTATTGCACCAAATGCCACACGAATCCGAGGTGGAGATGAAGGAAATTCCAAATAACAAATTCCAAATAACAAATAAATTTCAATTATCAAAATTCCAATTACAGAAACCGTTTCGGTCATTTGGTAATTTGAATTTGGAGCTTATTTGGATTTTGATGCTTGTTTTTTGGTGCTTATCCTTTTCTGCCTGTGGCGGTAACGGAGAACGTACGGGCGAGTATTATGGAGATATGATCGATAACTTCGGGACTCTTGTGCTGGCCCAAACCTCTCATCCACACGGCTTCGGAAAATCAGATTGCAATATCTGCCACAACGTCAACAATATCCATCTAACCGATGAATCCGACCACGGCTTCGATATGGCGGCGGTTAGGGCCCTTGTCGCAAATCAGGGCCTGGCTGCTTGTCCCGCCTGTCACGGTACGAACGGTGCGACCCCATGAGAAAAAAATATCTGATCGGGCTTTTCGTTATCCTCGGCGCATTTTCCTATCTTGTCTGGGCAAGTTTTAGCGCTTCGTTCCAATATGCGCTAACGCCGACGGAACTTATTGCCAAGCAGGGCGAATATGCTGGCAAAAGCGCGAAGGTGTCTGGAATCGTGGAAGAAGGTTCGATCGTCTTTAGCGGAGGCGAATACAGATTCAATATAACCGACGGCTCGAACAAGATAGCGGTACATTACAACAAGGGAACGGTACCCAACATGTTCCGCGAAGGCGGCGATGTGGTTGTCGGCGGCACATTTTCGAACGGCGTTTTCGAAGCAAGAGAAGTCCTTGCAAAGTGCGCATCTAAATACGTGCCCAAATAATCGTAGGAGGATAAAGTGATCGGTGAACTCGCTCTAATATTCGCAATGCCCGTGGCTATTTACAGCTTTGCCGCGTCGCTCTTTGGCGCAAAAAATCGTTCCGTCCATTTTGTAACGATCCTGGTAGCGCTTGCTTCGGTAATGCTTACGTTTGCATTTGTTACCGACCGGTTCGATATCGATTATGTGTATCAGTATTCAAATGTAGGCCTGCCTCTTGTCTATAAGCTTGCCGGCATCTGGGCGGGACTTGAAGGCTCGCTACTTTTCTGGGCGCTCCTTCTTGCGATATGCGCAAGTATCGTATCTAAAGCCAAACCGCCGGCGATAGTGAACGCGGTTCTTCAAGCGATAGTCATTTTCTTTCTTGTTATGATCGTTTTTCAGGCGGATCCGTTCACCTTGAGCGGTGCTCATCCTGCCGATGGCCATGGGCTAAATCCGCTTCTGCAAAATTTCTACATGCTGATCCATCCGCCTGCGATATATTTGGGCTACGTTATCTTTGCCGTTCCGTTCGCATATGTCGTTGCGGGCCTTGTTAGCGGCGAGATGGATTTTACGAAGATAAGGAATTGGACGATAGTTGCGTGGCTCTTATTAACGTTCGGCAATTTGCTTGGAGCTATGTGGGCATACGTTGAACTTGGATGGGGCGGTTTTTGGGCGTGGGACCCGGTCGAGAACGCCGGCATACTTCCGTGGTTCACGGCTTGCGCTTTTCTCCACTCGGTCATCATCCACGAGAGCAGAAAGATGCTAAAGCTTTGGAACGTCGTGCTAGTCATCCTCTCGTTCTGGCTGACTATTTTCGGCACGTTCATTACGCGCAGCGGGATAATTCAATCCGTCCACAGTTTTTCCGATATGACGATAGGGCTATACTTCATCGTTTTCTTGTCGATCGTAACCATCTTCTCCGTTGCCATGTTGATATGGAAGCGCGACCTTTTCAAAGGGCAGAAGGTGCTAAAAAATATCTTCAGCCGCGAGGGGGCGTTCTATATAAATAATTTCTTGTTCGTGCTTGCGCTTGTCGGCATCCTTTGCGGTACGCTTCTGCCGCTATTTGCGGAATGGTTCATGGGGCACAAGGCCGAAGTCGGTGCGCCATTCTTTAACAGAATAATGGCGCCGGTAGGCATCGCGCTTCTGTTCCTTACAGGAATTGGGCCGCAGATGAGCTGGGTGAAGATAAGAGCTGGCCTTTTTAGGAAAGAGTTCCTTCTGCCTTTGGCGTTAGCCGCGGCAGCTGCGTGCGTGGCTTATCTTTACGGGATAAGGCTTTGGTTTCCGCTCTGCGTTGCTGCGGGCGCGATTTTTGTCCTGGCCACTATCGCGGCCGAATTCATAAGGTCGGCGCGGATCGAAAAAAGTTTTTACGAGCTTTTTAGAATGGCTCCGAAGAGATTTGGCGGGCTCATCGTCCATTTGGGAATCGTCCTGCTCTTTATCGGCATAGCCGGCAGCGCATACAAAACAGAATACACGCTAAAAATGGTGAAGGGCGAAAAAAATGCGATCGAAGGCTACGAGTTCATCTATAATTCGGCCGATTGGAAGGACAAGATAGACGCAGAAGGCGTTGCAACGGACGTGACGTTATTAAAAGATAGGCGCGCGATAGCTACGTTAAATCCGGCGCTCTACATGTATAAGAACCAGCCTCGTCCGTTCGGACAGATCGACCTGCACGTAGGCCTATTGAAAGACGTTTACCTGGCACTTGAAAATGTTGCAGATGATGGAAGTGCGGAATTTGAGTTGACAATGAACCCGCTGATAAGTTTTGTGTGGCTTGGCGGCATTGTGATGCTGCTTGGAACGGTCGTGGCGATATTTCCTGCCAAGACGAAGGAAGATATCGAGGTCGTTCTAGATGAACGGCTGGGTAGGGCCCCAAAGGAGGAGATAGCGTGAAGACAAAATTAGCATTTCTAATATTATTTGTATTCGTTTCTGGCTCGGCGCTTGGAAAAGAAAAGATGCCGATTTCGCCGCATGCGAATAACCAGGTTAAGACAGGCGTCATTAAAGGTGCGCTGCTAAAGGATGGCAAAAATCCGCTTCCCGGCGCTACGGTGGTTTTAGAGATAGTGCAGGGCGGCAACTTGATCTTAACTATTCCGAAGCGAACGGATCCAAAAGGGGCGTTTCAGTTCAAGAATATATTTATGTCGCCGGAATTTTCCTATGCGATAAGCTCCGAATTTGAAGGAAAGAGGTACTCGACCGACTTTGTTTCGCTTACGGAAAAAGAGATCGAAAAACGCTTAGACCTTATAGTCGGTGAGGGCGGGCAAGAATCGCCGCCACTAGAAGAGTCGCCGATGAATAAAACGGATGCTCCAGCAAAGAAGGGATTTAATGAATATCAATTGCTTGCAATTATCTTGTCGATAGGCGCCATCGCCTATGCGTTCTTACGAAGAAAGAAGAAATGAAGGCAGATTCAATAACAATGAAGTTTGGCGAGATCGTAGCTCTTGATTCTGTTTCGGCAGAGTTCTCGCCTGGAAGCCTATATGTCCTGGCGGGCCCAAACGGTGCAGGCAAGACGACGCTACTTAGAATCGTTGCCGGCCTTTTGCGCCAGACCTTTGGTTCGATCACGTTCGATGCAAATGCAGAGCTTGGCGTTATGATGCAAGAATCGTATCTATATTTAGACTTGAGCGCGCGTTCGAACCTGCAGCTTTATGCAGAACTTTACGGCGTGCCAAGCGAAAGGGCCGAACATTTAAAGGAGCTACTCGAGCTGGATAATTTTTACGATCAGGATGTGGCAACTCTTTCGCACGGGCAAAAACGGCGCGTGGCACTTGCGAGGGCGCTGCTTAACGACCCAAATATTTTGCTCCTGGACGAGCCTTTCCTGGGGCTAGACACTTCTTCGGTCGCTCATCTGCAAAGATTCCTCGCGGATTATAAAGAGAAGGGCGGCATTGCCCTTATAGCAACTCACGAACTGGAGCTTGTGCGAGAATACGCGGACAAGCTGATGTTGCTGGATGGCGGCAAATTAAAATATTTCGGCGCGTTTAATATATGAAGGTGGTTCTTTGACATAATGTTTATTCGGCGACATGGGTGTGTGGTTCGAGGGACCGGCGTCCGGATTCGCTCACATGCCGCGAATCCGGCACCTTGACGCTCGGGCACAGCATTTATATATTGGCTGCTGTGGCTGTGCCCTCCGCGACATCCCTCTCACCACACACCCACGTTGCCTCATTCCATCGGGGACACACACCTAATTCAAATTAAGTGTGTGTCCCCGGTTATACAGGAATGAAATAGTCCCTTATTTGATGAAAGGCGAAGGGTGTATGGGTTGAGAAGCGGCTCTCGGAGCGCTCGGCCACAGCAGCCATATAATAGCGCCGAGCGCGAGAGCGCAGGTGGCGATTTTTCGGCGTTTGAGAAAAATCGACCACCGGCGATTCGAAACCCATACACCCTTCGCCTTTCAGCTGAACATGGGGCGTGGAATAAACATTATGACAAGTAAGTATATTGGAAATAATATGGCGATGTTTATTGCATTAATGAAGAAGGAATGGGCGCTGTCGATGAGGCAGAAGCCTATCTTTTTGTCGCTCCTTCTTTTTTCCAGCATCGTGATCCTCCTGGCATATTTTGCCCTGGAGGTCCTGGATGTAAAGCCAAAAGAGGTTGTACCCGCCATTATCTGGCTTGCCATCGTGTTTGGCGGCACTTTGCAGCTGAACCGTACGTTCGATTTCGAACGCGACGAAGATGTTTTGGACGGCATGCGCCTCATTAAGAATATCGGAACGCCGTTCTATTTCAGCAAACTTCTGGTCAATTTCGCAACGCTGGTGCTTATAACCGTCTTCGCAACGTTTGTTGCCACGATTCTTTTTGATTATCCGCTTTTTTCGGAAGTAAGCAGAATCGCGCTGCCGATATTCTTGGGCATCGTGGGTATTTCGTCAGTTGGTACCACGTTTTCAACTATGGTGATGGTGCATCATAAACGCGACATACTTCTGCCTACTATCTTCTATCCGCTTATAATCCCGCTCTCTATCGCCGTTATAAAATATGCGCAGGGCGGAGATGTGCTGTGGCTTAAAATACTCTTGGCATTCGATGTCATTTACGTTACTGCGAGCCTGCTCATATTCGACAAGGTGATGGAGATATGAAAATAATAACCGCAATAATTGTGGCGATAGACCTGGCACTAATCGCCTTCTATGCGCCTATCGAGGCAACTCAAGGCGTAGCCCAAAAGATATTCTATTGGCATGTGTCGTCCGCCATGGTGATGATGGCGTTTTTGGTGCTTGGCGGAGTATTCAGCCTTATCTACATTTTAAAGCGATCGCAGAAATTCGATGCGCTGGCAGTTTCTTTTATAGAGGTCGGCTTTCTATTCTGCACGGCGGTGCTGCTCACTGGCCCGCTCTGGGCAAAGCCGGTGTGGGGAACATGGTGGACGTGGGAGCCGCGGCTTACCTCGACGTTTTTCGTTTGGCTCATCTTCTTCGGCTACTTCATGCTCCGTGCCAATCTGGAGAACAAAGAACATGCGAGGCTATATTCGGCGGTCATAGCGCTCTTTGGCTGCTTAGATATCCCTATCATTATCTTGGCGGTAAAGGTTTGGCGAGGCGTTCACCCGCAAGTGCTTGGATCACGTGCAAATTTGCCCGATCAGATGTGGATCGTCTTGCTTGTTTCGATAGTAACGATCTTCCTGGTCGCTTCGCAGCTTGTTCTTGCAAGGTTTCGGAGAGAAAAGAATGGATAATTCTACATATACATACATTGCGTATCTTGTTATAATTTCCCTCGTAGGCTTTTACATGCTCCGCTTAAGAAGAATGAAGTAACCAAAATGCCCAAGTATTTATTCATCTTTTGCCTTTTGTTGATATCGTCGTGTTCGAGCATTAGGGGTACGCCAGATCAGGGGCCGGTTCCGCCTGGCGGTTCTCTTGCGCCGGAAGCGATTTTTCCGCATAAAGCCCTTTGGTCGGACCCTGCCAATCATGGAAAGTTCGTGGTAGATAACGGCACCAAACTTTGCGCCGGTTCGTGCCACGGAAGCGACCTGAACGGAGGCAGCGGACAGAGTTGCAAGAGTTGCCATTCGTTGTACCCTCACGACGTTGCCTCTGGATGGGATAAGATAGATGGCCACGGAAAATATTTCAGAGAAAATAATGGAGAGAAGGTTTGTGCCACCGTTTGCCATGGTGGCGATCTAAAAGGCGGCTATGATCCTGCCGTCAAAAAGGCGTGCAATAAGTGCCACATAAGTTATCCGCACACAGACGACTGGACGCAGAGCGGGCACGGCGTGTTCGTAAAAAGTTCGGCCAGCTATTCCGAATGCTCGCAGATGTGCCACCGAAGCGGCGTGCCAGAAGACCTAACTTTAAAGCTCTGCGCCGATTGCCATCCAAGCTATCCTGAAAAACACGAAGACAAAGATTTTACCGACGATGGCGGGCATGGTGACCTTGTCAACGCGAACGGCGGGATCGATTCTTCCGATTGCGAAAGCTGCCATAAAGATAAGAAGATGTGCTTCAATTGCCACGGCAGCGGCGGAATATATCCTCATGCCGATAATTGGGGCGGCGCCGGCGTTCATGGCGTTGCATATCTTAAGGATAGAACGCTTTGCCAAACTGCCTGCCACGGAAAAAACCTGAACGGTGGAATATCTTCGGTCGCATGCAATGGCTGCCACAAGGATTATCCTCACGCGGCGGATTCGTGGCCCAAGGCGCACGGCTCCCACGTTCTAACATCTGGCGGTCAATTCGATCAATCTTTGTTCGATACGAGTTGTGCTAAGTGCCATGGCAGTGTGGCTAAACTTAGCCAACTGACAAAACCTGACCCGACACAGGCCATGCCGACAGGTATCGCTATGTGCATTTCCTGTCATACCAATTATCCGCACGTCGGCTATTACGGCTGGTCTCTTATTAGCAGTAAATATTATTACGATTACGTCGACCATACGTGGGCACCTGATGGGCACCAGGACTATCTTCTCTCCAATATCTAT
>CAIPVD010000030.1 GCA_903868375.1 uncultured delta proteobacterium | reverse complement strand
TGTTCTGACAATGCCGAAGCGGTTATCCGGGTCAAGAAAGTTTTGGATCTTCTTTCCGACGGCCTGCAAGCACTCCATAATGTCAGAACTCTAGAGCCGCAACATGACCAGACAATATTGGCCTTCTCTTTAGGCGCCAAAGCTTCTCCAAGCTCCGCAGGCAACATCCCACCCATTGCCGATGCAGCGGAAGGCTATTTTCAGGAGCAAAAAATATCAAGGCTTCGATCGGCGATGGAAGGTTTTACTCAAGCGGCCGATACATCCAAGGATATGGGACGTCCCGAAGAATTCGAACTCGCCAAAACGCTTGCGCTACGTTCGGCAGAGCAACTTCAGCAAGCACTTCTGAACAAAGCCGCTGGCGAACCCGATGAAGCCATAGCAGATCTCGACCAAGGCATTGCAAAATTGCACTTTAAGAATATGGCTCGGTTATCTCCGTCCGATATTACTGGCTATGTTGAAGCAAAGGATAGAGCTATTGCAATCTACGAAAAATTGGGTGATCGCCCCACTGCAGTAGCGAAATTGCTGCATGCTGAAGGCGAGGCCCTTCGAATCGGCATACGTTTAGGTATGAAAGAAGCAACTCTTTTGGCCGTGGATCGTTTCAGACGAGCTGCCGAAATTTTCAAAAGCTTGAAGGATACGTATCAGGAACTTGCCGCGGAAGAAGCTATCGCCTTGGCGCTTTTCGAAGGCGGCTATAAGATACACGCTGCCGCCGCTTATAGAAGGCTAGCCACCGCGCAGCGCGCCCTCGGTCGCAAAGCCGGTTATTTAGGTAGCTCCGTCACCAATTTTCTCAAGGCTGGAGATATGTTCATCGAGGAGAAAAACCAACTTGCAGCTTCTGCGGCCTATAGAGAAGCGGCCGTAACTAATCAAGGGCTTAAAGATAATGTGCGCATGGAAGAAGCTTATAAAAAGTTGATCGCCGCATACAAAGCAGATTGGAATCTCGAAGCGGCCGCAAGGGAATCCGGAAAACTGGCGGAATTGTATAGAACTTGGGAAACGTATCAAGTGGACAAGGAGAACGGATCTTTCTGGAGCAACAAGGCGATGTATGTTCGGACATTGATGGACCAAGCGATGCTACTGGCACGGATCAAACGGTTTGAAGCCGCGCAAAAAATAAAGGGTGATGTCGTGTGGATTCTAAAGACCGACAACGGTATTTTTCCAACACGCATTCAGCAAAGAGCAGCCATTTTCGATTCATTTCGAATCGACGCCTTCCTAGCAAAAGAGATGGGCGATAAACAAATGGAGCTATACTTTGTCGGAGGCGAAACACTGTCACAAGACCTTCGAGAGCATGCTACTAATTTTAAACAGGCAATAGAAGGATTGGAAGACAAACCATACCAGGTAATGATGATAGCAACAGCTATCGATCTTTCGTCAGACGGAACTATAGATAAACGCCTGCTGGATCAGTTCTCTGACCTGATCTTGTGGCAAACGATCAATAATTTTAAAGGGCCTTGGGAACAAGACATTTTTTCCATAGCAAGAATAATTAGGGATCAGAAATCTAACCGTCGCGCCTTTAAAGAGTTCCAAAAGCTCTTTAATGGAGCAAATATCGACTGGCAAAGAATGGCACTGATCGCAAGGAATTTGTTATCATTCTGGACAAGAGCTTAATAATTTCAATAACATATCCAGGCTAGCAACTTTGGGTCACGCTCCTGCCGATAATATAGGTAAGGAGATAAAACTATGGCAGGCAAAGCAGCTGGAAAAGTATCACCTTCGTTCCCACCGTGGCTACACCGCACAGACCCAGAAAAGGTCGATTCAAGGACTTTGCATACAAGAAAACCGGAAAAGGACCCGCATTTAAGAAAACCTTCTCCAAAGATCGATCTGAAAGCTGTCAGCGAAGACAAAGATTACGTTTATATCAAGGGCGGCGTTCTCTACGAAGGCAATCATGCAACCTCGTTCTACGTGGACCAGGGCAAACCGATGGCATGGTGCCAGCATAAAAAATGCATTAAGTTCGACGCATATAATAAAACATACCTCGCAAACAAAGAACTGCCGATAGGAAGCGTTCTTGAAGTTATAAACTTGAAAGAGTCATCCAAAAAAATAACTGCAGCGGTAACCGACAGAGGCCCGTATTTGAAGAAGAAGCACATTCAAAAAGGTGCAGAGGCCAGGGATTTCGACGTATCGAAAAAAGGAATGATGGAACTTAGCGGTGAATTGAGGGATGGCCTCGCAGTTCCAATAGAAATAAAAATATATGCAGTTCCAAAGGTATTCCTTGAAAAGTGCGGTGAAGAAGGTTTCGAGTGCGCAGGCGCGCTCGCCCAATTCAAAAGCGCCTACGATCTCTTGAATGGAATTGCAAAGAAATAGATCAGCTTGACAACACCTTCCATCGGAGTTAAGCCCGACCCGCAATGCAAACATTATTATTAAACAAAAAATCCGACTACGATGGCAGCCAGCTTGCGTCGCATTGGATATTCGACACGGCCGGCATAACGGGAAACGCTTGTGTGGCGTTTATTGGAGGATGCAACATTTCGCTGGAACACATGGTAGATCTCGCGGACAAGAAAGATAAGTGCAAGATATTTAGCCGTGAGATGCTCCATTTCATCGCCGAACGTTTCGATACAAGTTTAGACGAAATGGTCCTTCACCAAAGGCTTCTCGTTTCCATAATTGCCGACACCATTCGCCAACATCAGCCATGCCTTTCTATAACGCGCAAAGGGAACGACCTTTTCGATATCGATTCAAAGTTGAACGTTTCCATCGCCACGGCATCGCCCGTCTCGATGCTTCTGCATGTTGGCGTAAATATAAGAAGCGACGGCACACCTGTTAAGACGAAGGGGCTGAAAGATTACGGGATCGAACCTAAAACGTTTGCCGAAGAGGTCTTAAAGAGTTATAAAGAAGAAATTGAAGGAATAAAAATAGCGCGCGCAAAGGTTCGGTGGGTAAAATAATGGTCTTAGCGAACATAACAGAAATATTTTCATCGCTTCAAGGCGAAGGCCCTCACACAGGCGAAGCGACCACGTTCGTTCGCTTTGCCGGCTGCTCACTTGGTTGCCGATGGTGCGATACCGAAACGAAGCTTGGCACAGGTTCGCACTTCAGGGTCGAAACGCCGCCCCGCTCCCGAGAATTCGTCAATTACACGAATCAGATATCTGCAGATGAACTTAATAAGCAGCTCGCATTTTTTACCGATCCGACTATTTCCGTGACCGGCGGCGAACCGTTAGAGCAAGCACCGTTTCTGAAAGAATGGCTGCCGACCATCTATGGCAAGCAAAAGATACTTTTAGAGACAAGCGGCGTGCTGGCAGGCGAACTCGAATCGATATCCAGACATATCGACATAATCAGTATGGATATCAAACTCCCGTCGTCAACCGGCAGAGAACCATGCTGGCAAAAGCACTCTGCTTTTATAGCCAACGCGCTTAAATCTGGGAAAGAATTCTATATAAAGATAGTCGTAACAGAAGACACCTCTAACAAGGATATCCAAGAGGCCATTAAGCTCATCTCGTCCGCCAACAAATTCATACCAGTTGTGCTTCAGCCAGTTTCCGAAACAAAGACGTTCTGCCATGGCATTTCGAAAAGCCAGGTAGAATCGTTCGCCCGTCTTTGCAATTCGTGGCTGCCGAACGTCTCCGTCATGCCGCAGGCACACAAAGAAGCTGGACTATTATAAATAAATACATATAATATCCGCATGTTTCGCAGATATCGCAGCCTTTCTATTCTTTTCTTACTTCCGATCTCTTACTTCATACTTCTATCCGCCTGCGATAGCGGCGGTTGCGCCAGGAGCGGCGGAGATACCGCGTCTGTCGTGGTAGAACCGGTCAAGGTCCAGGAAAGCTCGCCCACCGTAATAATACCGGGCGTTCTTATCCCTCGCGACAAGGTCGAACTTAAAGCTGGCAATACGGCGAAGATAGCAGAAATCTATGTAGTCAAAGGCGATATGGTGAAACAAGGGGCGGTCATCGCCCGCCTTTCGGAGGAAGAGATCAACTTAAAATTGAACCAGCTGCGCGCCGCAAAGAAAGAGGCCGAAAACCTCCTAGAGAAGAACTCATATATAATGAAGAACCGCGACCAGCTTTTGACAGATGGAAAGATAGATAAGACGCAATACGACGGCGCGGAAATAGAAACGAATAATAACAATGCCACGCTTTCCAGGATAAATGCCGACATCGCCATAGCGGAATATAATCAAGCGCATATCCAAATCACAAGCCCTATAAACGGCGTGATAATTGAAAAGAGCGTAAGCCCAAGTCAAACGGTCGCAGAGAACACACCGCTTTTTACTATCGTTAATACCGACCCCATACTTGTTTCTTTCCCTCTGACTGCGGACGAATCGGGCGGAATTAAACTTGGAAGCCTAATAAACGTTAAGTTCGACGATATCGGCGACAACGACTACACGGCAACGGTCACATACATAAGCCCGGATATCCGGCTTCCAAGCAAGACGTTCGACGTGTGGGCTTCGATTCCCAACTCCGACGGCGTCTTAAAGATCGGCATGCAGGGAACCGCCACGTTCACTAGCACGAACATTCACAAGGTGTTCGTCGTTCCAAAATCTTCCATCATAACACGAGATAGAGATAGGTTTGTTTTTACAGTAAGCGGCGGCATTGCCCATGAAACTAAAGTAGGAGTTCGAAACATTTACGATGACATCGCCGAAGTATCGAACGGCCTGGCCGAGAACGACCTGGTCGTTGTAAAAGGTGCTGGCGCTCTTCAGGACGGCGTAACCGTGGAAATGTGGAGGAGATGAGATAATGCGTTGGCCATACGGCGCGTTCCTACTAGCCATCATATCGATAGCGCTCTGTTCTAATGCAGCTGCGGAAAGCGGCAACCATTCGCAGAAGCTCATCGACGGGATCGAGTATCAAAAGATAACCGTAAAGAACCGCGATTCGGCAAGATCGTCGCCGGCCGCAATGATCCACATTTTCCATATCGACCCGCTTAAGTTCAAATTGCAGGTCGTAACCGCAAAAAGCATCGGGAGCCAAAGTTCGGATGCGCAGACGTACGCAGAAAGATCTAAGGCTCTTCTCGCCATAAACGGCGGATTCTTTACTCCCGAATATGCATCGCTTGGCCTCATCGCGCAGAACGGCAGAGAAATAAATCCGATGAAGCAAACAAGCTGGTGGCATGTGTTCCAGGTCAGAAATAAAAAGGCATCGGTAATAGCGAAAAACGATTATAAGCTAACGGGCGATATTGAGATGGCGATAGAAGCAGGGCCGCGGCTCTTGACCGACGGCACGATACCGGAAGGGCTTAAGCCGTCGTCGTCGGATAGAACCGCGCTTGGGATCACAAAAGATGGCAAGATCGTAATAGTTGTTACTGAAAACTATTCGCTTTCCATGGCGGACCTCGCCAAACGTCTAAGAAGCACAGGATGCATCAACGCCTTAAACTTGGACGGAGGCAGTTCCACACAGCTCTACACTAAGATCGGAAAGTTCGAGCTTCGTCGCCCGGGATTCAATTCAGTTGCGAACGCGATCGTAGTCTTGCCCAGGAACACAGCAACCCAGTAACCTAGGAACGGTTTTATTTGTTCATGCTTTCAAGGAAGTCTTTGTTCTTCTTGGTCGGTCGGATCTTATCCATTATGAATTCCATGGCATCTATAACGTTAAGCGGCTGAAGCAGCTTGCGAAGTATCCAAACACGGTTCAAGACCGCTTCGTCTATGAGCAGCTCTTCTTTTCTCGTGCCGCTCTTGTTGATATCGAGGCATGGGAAAATACGCTTTTCCATTAACTTGCGATCTAAGTGAATTTCCATGTTGCCGGTGCCTTTGAATTCTTCGAAGATAACTTCGTCCATGCGGCTGCCGGTATCGATAAGCGCGGTTCCCATGATCGTTAAGCTTCCGCCCTCTTCAATGTTACGTGCGGCACCGAAGAAGCGTTTTGGTTTGTGCAGGGCATTTGAATCGACACCGCCGGAGAGTATTTTTCCAGATGGCGGAACGACCGAGTTATAAGCACGGGCCAAACGTGTGATGGAATCGAGCAAAATAACGACATCTCTCTTATGTTCAACAAGACGCTTCGCTTTTTCGATGACCATTTCTGCAACCTGAACGTGACGCGTTGCCGGTTCGTCGAACGTTGAAGAAACGACCTCGCCCTTAACCGAGCGCTGCATATCTGTAACTTCTTCCGGGCGTTCATCTATTAAGAGAACGATCAACACTACTTCCGGATGGTTCGCAGTTATCGCGTTGGCGATGTTCTGCAAGAGCACCGTTTTACCAGCCCTTGGCGGCGAAACGATGAGTCCGCGCTGGCCCTTACCAATTGGGGTTAAGAGATCCATCACGCGGGTTGAATAGTTCTTGGTATCGAATTCCAGGTTTATCTTGGAGTTCGGATAGAGCGGCGTTAGGTTATCGAACAGCGTTTTCTTTTTGACATTTTCTGGCGGCTCGAAGTTGATGCTTTCAACTTTGAGTAACGCGAAATATCTTTCCTGATCCTTTGGCGGCCTTATCTGGCCGGCCACGGTATCGCCAGTGCGAAGGCCGAAGCGCCTTATCTGCGATGGCGAAACATATATATCGTCTGGGCCTGGCAGGTAGCTGTAATCCGGCGAGCGCAGGAAGCCGAAACCGTCCGGCAATATTTCCAGCACGCCTTCGCCGTAGATCGCGCCGTTCGCCGCTGCGTGCGACTGGAGCAACGCGAATATCAGTTCTTGTTTGCGAAGATTTGCGGCATCTTCAATTTTGGCTTCTTCCGCCATGGCGACCAGTTCGCCGACCTTCTTGGCCTTCAGTTCATTTAAATGCATACTACACTATCTCCTTTTTTTGGTTAGACATATAGATTGGTATCAAAATAGATACTTACGAATTGTCATGATCATTTGCTAAAGTCTTCACTGAAAATTATTTCTTATAGGTTGTTATTTAAAACTCCAAAGGGAGTGCGTTCTCTTGCTGAAGTGCCGCCATTATGCGTAAATAGCCT
>CAIPVD010000029.1 GCA_903868375.1 uncultured delta proteobacterium | reverse complement strand
CTGCTTATCGTGCGAATTCTCGGCTTTAACGGAAAGCTCTTTTGCCGCTTCGTATGGCTCCTCGCATACTGGATTGACGCGTGTTTTTGCCGTTACAGGAGCCTTTGTAGCCGTCCCGCAGGAGGCAACAAACAGAGCCGCAGCAAATATTAGAAAGGTTGACTTGAATCGCATAACGGAATAATCCCTAGCACGCGCCAACTATTTAAGGCAAGGGCTAATGTAAAAAAGTTCCAACTTTTTAACCCTCCATTGCACCGCGTAGGTGCAAAAAGTGGTTATAAGTATTTAAAATGGCCGTTGTGGTGCTAGCCAAAATTGTTAGCAACTTTTTTGGCGGGCAGACGATAAAGATAACGATATGGCAAATGGTGTAAATATAGGTTCATTTAATTTGCTCGCGACGATGCAGCTTGGGTATACGCCCATTGCTGCGTCGGGTTTTGGTGTCGCAAACGAAGCCGTGAATCCGCTTGCCCAATTAGCCAGTGGATATGCGAATGCCGTGGACCCACTTGCATCAGCCCAGCGGATAGTCGATGAATCCGGACAATTTATTCCATTCGCAGCGACCCAAGAAACAGCCTATTTCGCCGATGGCAGAATTGCTAAGTGGGTGAGAGGAGTATTCGCGCCCGGGAGAAGTGAAAAGTTGCCTGTTCCGGTTCCTGCGGCATCGGTTCCGGTAAGGATAGATGAACATGAGGAACATCAAATAAGAAGAGATAGTGTTATGCGCGATTCAATAAAAGATCAGACAGAATTCGATCATCTTATGAAAGAGATCATAGCCTTATTAGATGCGGCAGAAGACAATGTCGGCCACGAGAGAAGCCACACAGACGGGCGGCCATGGTTCATATACCCAGCTAAGGCCGATGAAGCTTTACAGAAAAATGAAATAGCCTTGAAGATAGCTTATAGAAATGTCGCTGCGATGCGCGATCCTGAATATCGCAAATACACATGTGGCCCCGATCCGATACTGGAGGGTTGGTTGGAAAAAGCCTCTAGAAGTTTGAGCCTCAAGACCAGCATTCTTCGAGATCAAGGAAAGGCCGAAGAAGCCGTCCAGTTCGTTCACGAACTTGTTAATTTATGTTTGGGAATAAATCCCGCCGGTCAATTTGGAGGTTTTCAGGGGATGATCATCTCGATCACATCCGGGGTTGCCGATGCATTGGCAGGAGTGGATGCCGTTTGGCCAGTAGAATGGTTAGCCGAGGCACTGGTGAAAAAAGGATCGCCGCAAATGGCCGTGGATATGCTGGTAGAGACCGCATATCAATACGCACATGGGCGCAATTTTAAGATATTCAGGCGTTTCTCGATCTCGGCGGGCGATATGTACATGCATATGGGTGACGGAGCAAAGGCGGCGGAGCAATATCAGTTAGCATTCTTGTCGTTCGTCAAGACGCCATTCGTTGATAGCAATAAGAACAGCGTCAAGGGTGACTCGTTCACTGTCTATACCGGGCGGCTTAACGAGCTTGCTTCAATTCTTCAAAGATGGGCGGCTGCGCTGACTTTCTCCAAGGAAAATCCAGATGTTGTTCTCGCGCTGCGTGCAATGTCTGCTAAGATAATTGCGCAAGCCGAAGGAATAGAAGTTCCAAAGGTCCTCAAACAAGGTGGCGAATGGCGGTTTATATTCGATTGGCCGGATGTGATCGTAAAAGAAGTGGCTGGATTGTTGCCTTCTCCAACAGGGTATGAATATGGCGAAGAGGTAGAATAATTAAAGGAGTATCGTGGTCAATGTTGCGAATATAGGTTCATTTAATGTGCTGGCGACGGTGCAGCTTGGCTTGCCGACTGGATACACGCCCATAACTGTGCCAGCATTGGCACCGGCTTCCACACTTGCGCCAGTAACAGCGCCAGCATTTGCGTATGCAGCAGATTATGGCGCAATTCCGCTTGGGCCGCCTGTCGCGCCGAAGCTTTCACTATTTGCCGGTGCCGCACAAACTGGCGGAGTTTATGCCGATCCGCTTGGTCGCACTGATCTTTCGGCAGACATCATCGCCTGCCAGCAGCAGATCACCGCCGAGAATAAACCATTTCAACCGGTAGTTGTTATCAGAAATTTTGCAGAGTTCGAAAAAGCGCGAGACGTATTGGATTTTAATCAGGGACGGCTTGTGTTCATGATCGTTAGGCTTCCAGATGGCTCCCTTGAGCTAAGGATTTGTCCGGTACCTTCTGATGAAGGTACAGATTGTGACGCAATGATACTTAAGGGTGAAAAGGTTTTTGCATCTGGCATGTTCCAGCAGCGGCGAGATGGTGTCATCGATCTCTTTTCAACTTACTATACTTCATATCTAACGCTTCAAACGCGTGTCGAAACGGAAAAGGGCAAACACGAAATAGATCCGGAGGGAAATATCTTTGTGGCACTTAAATTCATTAATGAGCTTTTTGCAAACAAAGCTGTCATTATTCATGAATTCGAAGGAGCCGACTGACCATACCCCTTTTTATGTACCAATCATAACCTCATAAATCAGTGGTTGTTGACAAGCATTATTTTTAAACGTCTGCGCAAATTCGTAAGGTGTTTTATAGTTCAAAGAACTATGCGG
>CAIPVD010000028.1 GCA_903868375.1 uncultured delta proteobacterium | reverse complement strand
ATACAAAATCAGCGTGGCGAGCAGTTGACGGCCACCCACGCCCATACCACCGTTGCCTTTAATAATAGCTATGCACTTCGCTTGCAAAGAAGCACCAAAGTGTTATATTTGCCTCCTATGTCACAAGATAATTTAACCTATAAGCCACATGGAATAAAAGAACGGTTTCATATGGTCGCGGCGGCTTTTGTGCTTTGGTTCGAGAAGAAGGAGACTAAAGAGCAAGACTATCTGAACGAAACTGACGCCGACATTTACGCCGGCGGCATGACGCACAAATTTAATTGGCTGCATGGGCTAATCTATCCGCGATTCTTCGAGAAGATCCACGTCGAACTTGAAAATATCGAACAGGCCCGCGAGGCGGCAAAGGCCGGCACGATAATCTACGTAACGAAGGATATCGGCCAGCTCGAATATAATTTCTTCAATTACCTATTCCTGAACGAACAGCTTCCGCTTGCCAAGTTCGTCAACGAACTATCGCTTTGGCAATGGCTCCCCTTCCGCCAGTTAAAAGAAATAGCGATCGAGAGGGCGCGCCGCTTTAGGGCGTATGGCCGACTTCCGCATCCGATATCTTCTGGCTATGCGGGCGCCATGATAGAAACAGGCGACACCGCCTTTATCCAGCTAAAATCGACCGCCATCTATAACGATCTTTACTGGTACATGCCGAAAGAAGATCCGCTCGTCGCCGTTCTTTCCGCTTGCGAACGGAGCCTAAAACCGATCCACATAATTCCGCTCCATTTCCTGTGGGACAAGCGTCCGGAAGGCCACGCGGGTTCCATAATAAGCATCCTGCCAAATTTTCTTCGGAAGAACATAATGTTCTGGCGGAACTATAAGAACCGCGCCGTAGTAAAAATAGGCGCACCGGTCGATCTTTCGCAGTTGATAGAGGCGTACAAAAATAAGGAGATCTCCGAACGCGCACGTGACCTTCGCGCATCGTTACTAGACCAGCTGCAGCAGGAAAAGAAGGTAATAACTGGGCCGGCACTTAAGCCTCGCAATTGGGTCATCGAGCAAACACTTGAAGATGAAGCGCTGCAAAAGGTCATCTACGATGTGTCGCTGGAGAAAAAGAGCGAGGTAGAAGATGTAAAATCTCTCGCCAGGAAATACATTAATGAGACCGCCTCCGACATCAACTACAGCTACATCGAAATAGGCTGCAGGATAATGAAATGGGTGATCAAGAACATCTACGACGGCATAACAATAAATGCCGAAGGCTTGAGCAGTTTAAAAAAGGCGTCTTCAAGGGCGCCCGTCATCCTGGTTCCAAATCATCGAAGCCACATGGATTATTTGCTTCTCTCAACGGTCTTATACGAAAACAGCGTATCCATACCTCACGTTGCGGCAGGCTTAAACCTTGCGTTCTGGCCAATGGGGCATATTTTTAGGAGATGCGGCGCTTTCTTCATTCGGCGCACGTTTGCCGGCAATCCACTATATCGTGCGGTGGTAAAGGCTTATTTAAAGACGCTACTGCGCGAAGGATATTGCCAGGAATTCTTCGTCGAAGGCGGCCGCTCCCGCACCGGCAAGCTGCTGCGCCCGAAAAAAGGGATGCTTACGATGATATCCGAAGGCATTCGTGAAGGCGCCGTTAAAGAAGCCATCTACGTTCCGGTCGCGATAACATACGATAAGGTCATCGAAGAATATAAGCAGGAGATCGAAGGCGAAAATAAAAAGAAGGAACGAACCCGCGACCTACTGCATCTCGGGAAATATCTAAAGAAAAGATACGGCCGCATATACATTCGATTCGGCGAACCGCTGTCTTACAGCGATGTAGGCGGCACAATAGATGAGTCTGTTACGAAACTCGCCAACCAGCTAATGGTAACGATAAACCGTGAACTCGTGGTGACACCAGCCGCCATCATTGCTTCGTCCGTCTTGATATCTCCCAAAAGGGGCATATCACACGAGGAACTTTTAAATAACGCTCACGAATTGATCGACTTTCTAAAATGGAAGGGAGCGAATTTCTCTGCAAGCCTTGATACGAGCGCTCAAGCTGCGCTTGAAGAAACGCTGCAACAGATGGAATCTTCTCGGCAGCTTGAACTACACAGGGAATTCGAACCCGCTTGTTACGAAATAAAGGAGAGCGCAAGGCTTTCCATGGATTATTACAAGAACAACATCATCCATTTCATGGCCTCGGCATCGTGCCTCGCAAACATCCTTCTTTCCTACAACCGCAAGGGTATCGCAATGCCGCCGATGGACGAACTCAAAGATAATTACTTATTCTGCAAATCGATATTTGCGAACGAATTCGCCTTTAGCACAAGGTTAGATATCGAAAGCCACATTCAGAGAACGCTCTCTTACTTCCAGCAAAGCGGCGTCTTGGGCTCATTTGCGCGCCTTGAGACCTTCAAGGGGATCACTGCCAGCTTCTTCGAAGCGTATATGGTTGCGCTTCTCGCAGTGCAAAATATCGACGGCTTGGAAGAAAAAGATCTGTTCAAACGGATGATGAAATATGGCCGACACATGCTTTTACTCGGCAAGATATCCAAATATGAGGCTATTTCTGCGCAGATATTCAAGAATGCGCTTCAAAACTACACAAAGATGGGGCTGATTAGCTCCGAAACAGATGAAAAGGGAAAGAAAACCTACTCATGGGCAAATAAAACCGATCTGTTCCAAAACCTTAAACTAAAGCTTGAAGAGTTGGCTTAAAGTTATTGCTTTTCCACAACTGGCCTTTTTTGCGATATTTCTGACCAAAAGCAATCGTTTGTTGGCACGAAATAGACAGATGAAAACTAAAAGAATTTAGTGCTTACTTTTTAAGCATACCTCTCTGAAGTGCTTATTTTTGATTGAAGAGAGTGTTGAGGGGGCGTTATCCACACGCTTATCCACAGCTTCTTTTTTCACATGTTCATAAGGAGTTAAAACCTGCATTGCAGAACCTATTCGAAGCGCCATTCCGGGATATAAAAGCACCGGCTGACCATACTTATTCGTATTGGATTTCTTCATATGAATTGCCTAGCCGATTTCATTTGCATCGGCAAGAAGAAATTCTCACCATCATAAAATTCAAATTTCAAAACTCAAAGTTCAAAGGAATGTCAAAATCTCAATTTCAAATTTAAGCTACATCATTTGGCGTTCATTTGAACTCTTCATATGATAATTTATTTGACACCGCAAGCCCGCATGTATAATATGTCACCCGTTAGACAGTTCTTACAAGTCAAGCACGACGCAGTTTTTAACAAACGGAGGTTTTCAAGAAATTTTTCAGATATAAAATCCAAAACAGGAGGGAGGTGAATACAAATGACAAAGGCAGAATTGATCAACTATATCGCGAAGGACAGCAAGACTTCAAAGGCAACAGCAGAGAAGGTGTTGAATCACACGATCAACAACATATCGAAGTGCCTGAAGAGAAAAGACAAGATCACATTGACAGGTTTTGGAACGTTCTACGTAGCGAAGAGAAAAGCACGTAAGGGACGCAACCCACAGACAGGAGCCGAGATCCAGATCAAGGCAGCAACAGTGCCAAGATTCAAACCAGGCAAGCAGTTGAAGTCGTGGGTTTACTAAGATTTTTTGATTTAAACAAAAAGGCAACCGCACTCGAGAGAGCAGTTGCCTTTTTTGTTTATTCGGAGAGTTCCTTTATCCAGACAGGCAATATCTTTGAAATTCTGGATTTCGTGAACACAACTTCATTTATCATCATTGCTTTTAATTTCTCTGCGATCTTTTCCCTCATCTCACCTTCGAGACCAGCCAAAACGTCATGGAGCAGTTTTGTCTTTGTATCAAAATGCATACGCGCTGTTGCATCCCAGTTATCAGTAACAATATCTCTCGAAGCCATATATGTCGCCATTCCATGCTGCAATGATAGGGGAAGTCCTGCACTAACCATAGCTGGAAGCATCCTTCCAAAATATACCGAGACACCGATCTGTCTAACAGCCTTGACCGTTGTAGCATTAAAGCCCTCAAATAAACGCGCCTCACCTATCAATAAGCATGCGAGGTTAACGGCCTCGAAATCAGTGAAAAAATAGCGGCTCTTGTTTCCCGACACTGCATAAAGAGGCCTCTTTCCGCACTGTGCCGAAATATATTCTGAAATTTCTT